>JAHXIM010000209.1 GCA_025655635.1 gamma proteobacterium symbiont of Lucinoma myriamae
TTTGCCTGCTGTTGAGTACATTTTTTTCACCAAATCGACCAGAAAATCTGTGCTTATTGTAACATTTCTGGTCTTTATGGTCACTCAAAAAAAGGGATAAATCCTTATATTTCAAATAGATAATATATTTTTCAGGGCTGACTACTTAACCAAAGTCAAATGAGGCTTTTGAGGAGGTTCATCTTTTCCCCGAGTAGGATCGGGTGATAATGGGTCATCTGTAGTTTCTTCAGGAAACATCATTCCTCGACCATTTTCTTTTGAATAGAGCGCTAATGCAGCCATTATAGGCACATTAACGATCATTGGCTTGCCGCCAAAGCGGGCATTAAAACTCACACCATCATTGGTTAATTCCAGATCTCTGGTTGCGGTCAGACTGATATTCAGGATAATTTTGCCATCTTGCACATGCTCCAGAGGAACAGTAACGCCTTCAGCTTCCGCATCAACAAGCAAATAAGGCGTTTGCTCGTTATCCATCAGCCAATCATAAATTCCACGTAATAAATAGGGGCGACTGGGAGTCATAGGTAACCTGTTTATTTCTTTAATAATACTGCTGTCATTATTCTACTTAATAATGACATGCAGCGATGAAGTTCTTTCTAGTAATTGCTCATCAATATATTGTTACATATCTTCTTCAATGTCAGAAAGACTTTCTTGAAATGATTCTCTTGCAAAAATTCGCTGGGCATATTGAGTGACTGCTATCGCAGAGTCTGGTAATTCAATACACATCTCATTCAAACGCCATAAAAGAGGTGCAAGAGCACAATCAACCAAAGTAAATTCATCTGACATAAAATAAGGTTTTTGCTCAAAGACAGGCGCTATAGTCGTCAGGCTTTCTCGCAGTTCTTTTCTTTGTTTGACACCCTGCTTGTCTGTTTTGCCGATTAGTTTTTCAACTAAAGGATCCCAATCTTTCTTGATTCTAATCAGTAACATTTTTAATTTTGCACGATTAACAGGGTCAACAGGCATTAAAGGCGGATGTGGAAAACGTTCATCCAAATATTCCATAATTAACTGGGCATCGTATAATACTAAATCACGATCCACTAAAGTCGGTGCAGAATTATAAGGGTTTAAATCAATCAAATCTTCTGGCAGATTATCTGGATCAATATTAATAATCGCATGGTTAATGCCTTTTTCAGCCAAAACCATTCTTACTCGATGACTCAAAAGATCATTGCCGTCCGAAAACAGTGTCATTACTGATCTTCTGTTAGTAAGTTGAGTCATAGTTCCTCCATAGGGAAATCATAAAACGCAAACAGGGGGCTAGAAGCCCCCCTTTAAATAATTGCTTTATTGCTTTTTTATACTAATTAAAAAAGCAATAAACAATCACTATTTTTTAAATTTGATGCTTAGTGAACATCTTTCCAATAATCTTTCTTCATTGCATAAGCAAGTCCAAAAAAGACAAATAGGAAAACTAAAACATAAACACCTAAGCTTTTACGATAGCTCTGGTTTGGTTCGCCAATATAAGACAGAAAGGCAACCAGATCACGGATCATAGTATCAAATTCTTCTGGTGCCATGGTGCCTTTTTCAACCACCTTAACGCCAACAAGAACTTTAGTACCATCATGCTCTTCATAGACAGCCTCTTTAACACCTTCTTGTTTCCAGAAGATGTTCGGCATACCAACATCTTTGAATATAGCATTATTATGACCAGTGGTCTTGCTGCTGTCAGCATAAAAACCTGTCAAATAAGTGTATAACCAGTCAACACCTCTTGAACGAGCAACCAGTGACAAATCAGGAGGAACAGCACCAAAAGATTCTTTGGCATAGTCTTCTGTCATCACAGCAGTCATTGTGTTGCCGAATTTAACACCCAAAGGGTTTAAATTATCCATTACTTCAGCTTCAGTCATACCCAAGTCATCTGCAACACGATTAAAGCGTACAAATTTAGCTGAGTGACAGCTCAGGCAGTAATCAGAAAATACTTTGGCACCACGTTGTAGTGAAGCCATATCGTCAACATCGACATTAGCAGGAGATTTAGGATATCCACCGCCACTAGCCATTACCAGACCAGTGCTTATCATTGCTATTGTTGTTAATAGCAGAATCAGGATTGTCTTTTTCATTATGTAGTCCTTTCTGGAACGGGTTTATTCTTTTCAAGCTTCGTGTAGAAAGGCATCAACAGGAAGAATGCAAAATAGTAAACAGTACAAATCTGCGCCAATAATGTACGACCATCAGTTGGCGATAAAGTACCTAAAATACCCAGAATAATAAATGTTACCACAAAGATAGCAATCAGTATTTTATACCAGCCAGCACGATAGCGTATTGACTTAACTGGGTTACGATCCAGCCATGGCAGGAAGAACAAGATAACAATTGATGCACCCATGGCAATAACACCAGGGAATGCTGAACCTGCAATACTGGGAACAGCACGCAATATTGAATAGTAAGGCGTAAAGTACCAGACTGGAGCAATATGTTCCGGTGTTTTTAATGGGTTAGCAGGTTCAAAGTTCGCATGCTCAATGAAATAA
This sequence comes from gamma proteobacterium symbiont of Lucinoma myriamae, assembly GCA_025655635.1. Lineage (GTDB taxonomy): Bacteria > Pseudomonadota > Gammaproteobacteria > GRL18 > GRL18 > GRL18. The sequence goes on from JAHXIM010000209.1 coordinate 2,541, forward strand.
CCAAACATTTCCGGCATAAAGAACACCACAATCGAGAAGAACATTAAAAAGACAACCACACCGACGATATCCTTAACAGAATAATAAGGGTGGAATGGAATACCATCTTTAGGAATACCATTTTCATCTTTGTTTTTCTTAATCTCAACGCCGTCCGGATTGTTTGAACCCACTTCATGCAGAGCAACAATGTGAGCAAAAATCAAACCAACAAGAATCAAAGGAATGGCAGCAACATGCAGGGAGAAGAAACGATTCAATGTCGCATCACCAATAACGAAATCACCACGCACCCAGGTGCTTAAACCTTCGCCAACAAATGGAATGGCACTGACCAGATTAATAATCACCTGAGCACCCCAGAAAGACATTTGCCCCCAGGGTAATAAATAACCCATAAAGCCTTCTGCCATCAATGCCAGGAAGATTAACATACCAAATATCCAGATAAGCTCACGGGGCTTTTTATAAGAGCCGTAAATCAGAGCTCTGAACATGTGTAAATAAACCACAATAAAGAAAGCTGAAGCACCGGTAGAGTGGAAGTAGCGGATCAGCCAGCCCCACTCGACGTCACGCATAATGCCCATTTCAACGGATTGAAAAGCCAAAGCGGTGTCAGGCTTATAAAACATGGTCAGAAAAACACCAGAAAGGATCTGAATCACCAGAACCATAAAGGCTAAAGAACCAAAGAAATACCAGAAGTTGAAGTTCTTTGGCGTATAGTATTTTGCAAGATGTTTTTCCCACGTTTTTGTGGCAGGGTAACGAGCATCAATCCAGCCCATTAAACCATTAGATTTCTGTTCCATTATGCATTACTCCCATCTTGACCAATCAGGATTACTGTATCACTCTTAAACATATGCATAGGAACAGGCAGGTTTGTCGGCGCCGGCATTGATTTGTATACACGACCAGAAAGGTCATAAATCGAACCATGACATGGACAGAAGAAACCACCCTTCCAGTCACTACCCAATGAACCCGCAAAAGGGTTATTTAAATCAGGCACATATTTAGGAGCACAACCCAGGTGAGTACAAACACCTTCCATTACAGAGATTTTTTTATGAGAATCATAAGACCGTGCAATATTTTTACAATATTCCGGTTGCTTAGATGAATCAGAATTGACGTCAGCGAGCATATCGACGTCTGACTCCAGCACCTTCAGATTCTCATCTGTTCTCTTTAATATGTAAACTGGCTTACCACGCCACTCTACTGTGATCATTTGCCCTTCTTCAAGCTTGCTGATATCAGCAAGAACAGGTACACCGGCTGCTAAAGCTTTAGCACTCGGATTCCATGATTTGACGAAAGGTACAGCTACAAAACCAGCGCCAACGGCACCAACCACAGATGTGGCTGCGACCAGAAAGCGACGTTTGCTATTACTTACAGCATCTGCACTCATTTACTTAACTCCCAAATATAAGACTTTAACCCGCCCCAAATGACACAAAATACAAAGAACGTTTATAACTCTAATTATAAAAAAGCATTCTGTTCTGGGTCTATATTCAATTACGCCAATTCAAGACATAATCGGCTCGAAGTGTGTTACGTTTCTTAATTCGATAACGAAAAAATTGCCACATTTTCTTTGAAGAACCCCAGAATATCAAGAACTATTTAATTATTTACTAATTAAGCTGATATTTATCATAAATTAGTTGCTAAAATCTTCTAAATAAGTGAATTTACCAATTTATTGCTTTACTCAAAACTTTCTCTTAAAACGTCTGTTTTTTTATAAAAAATCCACTTAATCACATTGTAAATCAGAACGTATTCTAGCACATTTCACATAACTAAAAGTCTCTAAATTGGGTTGTCAATATCAATAAAAATGTGTTCTAACTCAAATTTAGCGGCCAGGTGTTCTCCTAATGCCTGCACACCATATCGTTCAGTTGCATGATGCCCTGCTGCAAAATAATGTATATTATTTTCTTTAGCGATATGCCAGGTATTCTCAGAGACTTCACCGCTGATAAATGCATCAACACCCAGATCAATTGCCTGATTTATATAACTTTGTGCCGCTCCTGTACAAAGGGCCACTGTGCTGATCATACTATCAGCTGTAATATGCAGCGGCTCCCGCTGTAACTCATCATTAATAGTTTGCCTGAATTCATCGCCATTTTGTTTTTCTATTGTTCCCAGCAGTGCAATCTCATTGGTAGAAAAATACTGTTCAGGCTTTATTCCTAATTTTTTAGCCAGTAAGACATTATTTCCCAGACTTTTATTGGCATCCAGGGGCAAATGATAAGCCAGTAAATTGATATCATTTTGTAACAATGCCTTTATACGATATTTTTTTATACCCGTTATGACCTGATCTTCCCCTTTCCAGAAAAAGCCATGATGTACCAGTAAAAGATCAGCCTGCTGTTCTATTGCGGCATCAATTAATGCCTGACTTGCCGTCACACCGGAAACAATTTTTTTAATTGATTCTTTACCTTCTACCTGCAAGCCATTGGGACAATAGTCTTTAAATGTTCCTATATCCAGATAATCATCACAATAAGTGACTAAATCGGCACGTTTAACCATAATCTTCCTCTTATCCTAAATAAAACTGTGAACATAATACTTCAACATGAATTTTTGTGTAAAATATCTAAATGACACAAAAAAATCATACATCTCAACTATTTTTTTTATCATTATCGGCAGCAGCCGGTTTTCTGATTGCACTTATTTTATACTTTTTACTGCAAAATAATACTAGTGAGCCGCTCACGCCTCCCAATACGTTCAGTTCACCAGAAGAATCAGTTAGCGCTACAAGCAATAATAATCAGGCAACCTCCAGCCAAATTACCAGCTTTGCTCCAGCAGTTAATCGGGCAGCCCCTGCAGTCGTTAATATTTTTACCCGTAAGCGAGTCAAACATAATAATACTATTTACAATAATGCCACACTCAGAGCCTTAATAGAAAAACGCCCGCCGCCTTCCCAATATAGAGAAGAAAATAATCTGGGTTCAGGGGTTATTGTTTCATCACAGGGGCATATTTTAACCAATAATCATGTGATTTCTGGTGCAGAAGATATTGAGGTTTTGTTAAAAGATGGGCGTTACCTCAAAGCCAGTATTGTTGGCCGTGATTTAGAAACTGATTTAGCCTTATTAAAAGTTACTGCCAGCAAATTATCAACCATCCAGTTTGGTAACTCTGCAAATGTCCAGGTTGGAGATATAGTCCTTGCTATTGGCAATCCCTTTGGTTTAGGAAATACTGTGACGTCAGGAATTATCAGTGCTCTGAATCGTTCACAATTCAGAGCAAACAGCTTCGATAATTTTATTCAAACCGATGCCGCAATTAACCCCGGTAACTCAGGTGGTGCTCTGGTCAACACTCAGGGTGAAATGATTGGCCTGAATACGATTAATATCAGTAATAGCGGCGGCTCTCAAGGTATTGGTTTTGCTATCCCCTCTTCTCTGGTCAGAGAAGTGATGTACCAGTTAATTACTTATGGTGAAGTACGCCGCGGCTGGATAGGCATAGAGGCAAAGGAAATATCACCAATGCTGGCACAACAGCTTAATAGTGAATCCCACTATGGCTTATTAATCATTGGCGTATTACAGAACGGGCCCAGTCAAAAAGCGGGGATTAACGCCGGGGACATTATTACTCATATCAATAATGCTAAAATAACATCTGCAAAAATGGTTTTGGATTTAATCACCAACCTGCGGCCCGGCGACATCGCTATTCTTCGCGGTATGCGCCGAAATCAGACATTACAGTTCAAAGTGGTTGCAGAGGAACGTCCTCAGATGTCTGGTTCTTAAGAGGCGCTCAAAAAGTGTTTAGTCGCAGCCCCGTATCTGGGAAGCTGGTGCAACTGTCCGGGGACACTAAAGTAAAATCTTTTTCATGCTATTAATAAATGCCTGATTTTCATCTGCTGTGCCTACAGTCACACGAAGGCAGTCGGCAAGGGGGCCTGAAGTATCGCCAAAACGTTTAATCAATATACCTGATTGTTGCAACGCTGAAAAAATAGCTTCAGAGCTCATATTTTCTACTTTAAATAATATGAAATTTGCCGCACTGGGATATTGAATAATATTTTTTACATCAGTGTTCCCCTTTTAACTCAACCTCGGAACTAATCGGTTCATGAGAGCACTCATAAGGTTCGCCAAAGACTTACCTGTCATA
>JAHXIM010000326.1 GCA_025655635.1 gamma proteobacterium symbiont of Lucinoma myriamae
ATATGATCATGAACAATAAAAATAGAATCAATATTGTACGATAATCTATTGTGTCATTGAGATTGTCTTTTTTCAGGGTCGACTACTTAAACTATTGTTCAATTACTATCAAAGTGGATCATTTTTGTCTTGTTTCTCGTAGCCCCTTAATATATAATGTTGCCGTTTGACCACAGGCGTAGATGGCGTTACCCACGGTCCAATGTCAAACGGACAGAAAAGGGGGGGAGCGGCGGCAGAGATGTGTATCAGTATGTCGCATTTAAAGAGTCCATTCGCTAGGGTGGTAGAATTCTCGAGTAAGGTTACCGGTGTGAATGCACTCCTCCTTACAACGATTGAAATATAAACTGAGGAAGTGTAGATATGTTCAACATCAACCCCTTCGCTGAACTAACAGCATTGATATCTCCCGAGATTATGCAGGGTTACATTATTTTAATGGCTATCCTGGTGTTCTTGGGGACTGTGCTAGATATGATGCACAAGAAAAGTGCCCAATATTTTTTCGAAAATTCGAAAAAAGCTAAGCAAGGTTCGAAACGTACATTAGGTACTGGAGAAAAAGCCGGTCTTGCAGTTGCAACGCTAGCCAACGAAGTATTAACTTCTGGTGAGTTCTGCAGGATGAAACGAAGAATTTCTCATCTTTTAACCATGTATGGCTTCATTATCTTTATTGTTACAACAGCCCTGATGATCTTCGGAGCAGATACTACATCAGGTATTTTGCCGATGCTATGGCATCTGGGTGCCGTGATGCTTTGCGTAGGTGGCTACTGGTTCTGGTTCTTTATCCGCGTTGATGTAGCTTCAGAAGGTACTAAATGGTATCACTTGGTGCGCGCAGATATCTTCATTGTTTCTTTGTTCACAACAGCAACATTCGCATTAATCTGGTCTTTCCTACAATCTACAGGTGCTGCAGTAGGTGATATGGGCTGGACAACCTTGTTTTTCTTATTATTCATTATTTCAAACACTACACTTTTTGCTAGCGTATATTGGTCCAAGTTTGCACATATGTTCTTTAAACCAGCTGCAGCAATGCAAAAACGTGTTGCTCAAGCAGATGGTTCAAATTTGAATTTACCTGCTGACTTCGATCTGACAGATCCTGCAGTGCAAGAAAAATTCCCGGACATTCCAGAATACATGGGTAAGAATCCACCTGACATGGGACCTGGTATCAGACGTGAGTCACCAAACCACTACTAACATTAATTAACTATTATAGTATAAGAAAGAGAGAATATTATGCCTACTTTTGTATATATGACTCGTTGTGATGGTTGTGGACAGTGCGTTGATATCTGCCCATCAGACATCATGCACATCGATAAGACACTACGACGTGCTTACAACATTGAACCTAACATGTGCTGGGAATGCTATTCCTGTGTAAAAGCTTGCCCTCACCAGGCCATTGACGTTCGCGGTTATGCTGATTTCGCCCCGTTGGGTCACTCAGTACGTGTGCTTCGTGATGAAGAAAAAGGCACCATTGCATGGCGCATCAAGTTCCGTAACGGTAAAAAAGATATGGAGCTTTTAGCACCTATCACAACCAAGCCTTGGGGGATATGTATTCCACAACTATCTGGCGAAGCAGCACCAGGTAAAGAAATGGTCAATAGCGAGCTATTGTATAACGAGCCTAAGTATGTCCGCATGGATGACGGTGGTTTACATACGCTGGAATCTAATAGCTTGTCACTTAAAGAAGGGGTTTACTACTAATGGGCTACAAGACAATTATTGAAGATGATATCGACATCTTAGTTGCAGGTGCGGGCCTTGGTGGTTGCGGTGCTGCATTTGAAGCGAGATATTGGGGCAAGGACAAGAAAATTGTTATTGCAGAAAAAGCAAACATCGATCGTTCTGGTGCGGTAGCCCAGGGTTTGTATGCTATCAACTGTTACATGGGTACTCGCTTCGGTGAGAACAATCCTGAAGATCACGTACGCTATGCTCGTATGGATTTAATGGGTATGGTTCGTGAAGATCTAGCCTTTGATATGGCTCGTCACGTGGATTCTGCTGTACACCAGTTTGAAGAATGGGGCTTGCCTATTATGCGCGACACCAAGACTGGTGTTTATTTGCGTGAAGGTCGCTGGCAGATCATGATTCACGGTGAATCATACAAGCCGATTGTTGCAGAAGCAGCGAAAAACTCAGCGGATAAAGTATTCAACCGTATCTGTGTCACTCACATGCTAATGGATGATACTAAAGAAAACCGTGTTGCGGGTGCTGTTGGTTTCAACGTACGTACTGGTAACTACCACGTATTTAAAGCGAAGACTGTTATCTGTGGTGCTGGTGGTGCTTCTAACATCTTTAAACCACGTTCAGTGGGTGAAGGTGCGGGTCGTGTTTGGTACGCACCATGGTCATCCGGTTCTGCATACGGTCTTATGATCGAAGCAGGCGCAAAAATGACACAAATGGAAAACCGTATCGTACTTGCACGATTCAAAGATGGTTATGGTCCAGTTGGCGCGTACTTCTTACATCTCAAGACTTATACACAAAATGGTATGGGTGAAGAGTATGAATCCAAGTGGTTCCCAGCTCTAACTGAAATGGTTGGTAAAGAATACTTAGATACTGAAAACCAGCATTTATCTCACAAGCCAATTCCAACTTGTTTGCGTAACCATGCATTTATCAATGAAGTAAATGCAGGTCGTGGTCCTATCCACATGGTTACTATGGAAGCATTCCAGGATCCTCATCTTGAAGAAATTGGCTGGCACAACTTCTTAGGTATGACGGTTGGTCAAGCGGTACTTTGGGCTGCAACTGACGTTGATCCTAAATACGAAAACCCTGAATTAACAACTTCTGAGCCATACGTAATGGGTTCACACGCAACAGGTTGTGGTGCATGGTGCTCAGGTCCTGAAGATGTTTCTCCTGAGGAGTATTTCTGGGGCTATAACCGTATGACTACAGTTGAAGGTCTATTTGGTGCGGGTGATGCTGTTGGTGGTACACCACACGCATTCTCATCGGGTTCTTTCACTGAAGGTCGTTTGGCTGCTAAAGCTGCATGTAAATATATCGACGATGGCAAAGCAGATGGCATCCGTGTTTCTGACGAGCAGATCAATCGTCGTAAGGAAGAAATCTACAAGCCAATGGAAACTTATACTGTAGGCCGTAACGAGATTGTTGCAGGTACTGTTAATCCTAACTATATCAACCCACGTCAGGGTCTTGATCGTCTACAGAAGATGATGGATGAGTATTGTGGTGGTTTTGGTGTTAACTACATGACCAACGAAAAGCTTCTCCAAATCGGTCTTAAGAAAATGAAGATGCTTGGTGAAGATCTGGAAAAAGTCGCTGCTGAAGATATCCATGAGCTACTGCGTGCATGGGAACTGAAGCACCGTTTCCTTACTTCTGAAAGTGTATTCCAGCATACGTTGTTCCGTAAGGAGACTCGTTGGCCTGGTTACTACTACCGTGGTGATGCGATGAAACTGGATGATAAAGACTGGCACGTGCTGACAGTTTCTCATCGTGATCCCGAGACAGGCGATTACACGATGGAGAAAGCACCTCTTTACCACCTGGTAGATGATGAATAGAAGTAAAAGCTAAGTAAAAATCAAGAATAATTTTTGCTTATCTTTAAAAGAAAGGCCAACACACTATTTGTTGGTCTTTTTTTTATAGTGTGATGTTTTTATTGCAATAAATAATCCATAAAAGCTAATCATATTTGTAATGGATAATGTTAAAATGAGTGTTATGAATATTATTGAAAAAACAGATGAAGAGATTTTGGAGTTAGCGCACCCAATGTGGGCTGATCTTGTTAAATACTCGAATGAAAAAAACTATGGTGCTTTCACCCGGAATTTTTCAGCCGCCATGCAAATGGGTGCGAATGAAATCGAAATGGGCAAACAGTTTGCAAGAAGCGACTTGGCGAAAAACCTGTCTGAAGATTACGAATATCTTGGCATAATACGCCGTGGTGAATATGTAACGGTTCTATATAAACAAATTAACAGCAAAGATAAAGGTGAATGGCTGGGCAGACTGGTGCTGGGTTATGAAAAGGACAAGGTAAAAATCTTTGGTGCTACACTTTTCTAAAACAGGCTTTTCAAGATATGTCAGATACAATACAAAATGAAAAATTCGTTGAACTAAATTATAAGGTCATCGATGAAAAAACCGGTGACGTACTTGTTACCGTTGATTATCCTCTGGGTTATGTTCATGGTGTGAATGATGTTCTGTCTAAAGAGGTATCAAAATTCCTGGATGGTAAAAAAGTGGGTGATATTATCGAAGTACCGATTGACACGAAACTGTTATATGGTGACAGAGACGAGTCGCTGGTGTTTACCGATCAGATCGAAAATGTCCCAGAGGAATACCATGAAATTGGTATGACCATCACCATGGAAAATGAAAAAGGTGAACCCAGAAGTTTTATTGTCACTCGCTTCGATGACAAGACATTAACAGTCGATGGAAATAACCCACTGTGTGGTAGAGATGTCGTTTTTAAGTTGGAAGTATTAACCATACGTGAAGCAACTGATGAAGAAATCGACCTTGGTGGTGCAGTAGGTGCGGATCCGGAGCTTAATGAAATTCTCAAATAATTATACTTTTTATCCAGACAATAAGGCGCTGGAAAAAGCAGTTGAACACTATAAAAGCTTAGCTTCTGATGATGACGCTAAGAGTGCTAGTGCGGATACCAGGGTAGCTATCGCTGATAATTTTATTTACACACGCGGCAATTTTGAACAACACCGCTACAGTGCTAATGTGTTCGAAAGTGCACGTGAGACTCTCGAAGCTTCATTGACAGAGAAATTACGTGAATCTGAGTCAGAGCAATCTCGTCTAGAACTGGCTGAAATTCATAACAGCCTCGGCAATATACTCGCAGCACTTGGGCAAAATCTACAAGATGCTGATCTGTACAACAAGTCAATTGCTTCATTCAATAGTGCGCTAGAAATATTAAGCCAGGAAGATTCGCCGCTTGACTGGGCTGCTACGCAATCTAATCTTGGTACAGCAAAGCAAGCCTTAGGTCGACAAGAGTCTGACTCCAAATTACTGAACAGTGCCATTGATGCTTATACAGCTGCGTTATTGGAATACACTCGAAAAGAAACACCTGAAGAATGGTCTGTAGTCATGTTTCAACTTGGTGCGACTTTCTATGCATATGGCAGTCTTCTCAAAGGTAACCGTGCTTTTCAAAAATCTGTTGTTGCTTATAAAAATGCACTGGCAGAACTTGATGCAGATCTTTACGCATTAGAATTAGCCGCGACACACAATAATCGTGGTGGTGTATTGCATCATCTCGGTGAGTCAGAAGAAAATCCTGATCGCCTGGAAGAGGCAATAAGATCTTATGAGACGGCATTAACGATTTGTATGGAGCAGCAGTTGCCCTTCCATTTGGCAGTCATCTGCCGAGTGAATAAGGCAACAGCACAAAATGTACTGGCAGAATTAACAAATGATGTTATGCTTGCAGAAGAAGTTGCCGATGAATTTGAATTAATTCTGGAATGCTTCCCACACGCTTTACAGCCACTATGCGTAAAACACTGCGAAGCACAGTTGAGCAAGGCGCAATCTTTGTCGTCATTAAACTGACCATCATTAATAATGAATGTAAATACACAATGTATTAGATATTATGATACCGGGTTAAAAAAATTGTATAAAAACCCTGTTATATTTCTGCTTCAAAAGTGGTAAAGTAGGGTATATAAAGATAGTTATGAACTGCAATATCTTGCAGTGGCGATTATGAATTTTAATTAAGAGGAGATTACAAATGAGCGGAGCCGGACCTAAAACCAGACCAAAAGTTCCTGAAGGTAAATCACGCTTTCTGACAACTACTCAGAAAGAGATTGTAGAAGGTGCATTTTTTGTTGGCTATAACACTACCTGGGAATCATTCCAGAAAGAAGTGAAATATACCACACCAAAACGTCCATAAGCCGCCCAGTCGGGTGAACACAAAAGTTCACGCGGCGCGCTAAATATGGATTTAGTTTTGTGAAAAGCACGCTTTTTATAGCGTGCTTTTTATTTGAAGCATGAAAATATGATAGAGATTATATTTTGGTAAATTTTAAGAATCACTTAATATTAGTGGGCAAATTAGAAAATAGCTGGACAGCCTTTCTAAGCTTAAATTCGCTCAGAAAGCTCATAATCCACATGAATAAAAGCACCAATATCTGCCAGGAAACGAATCGTTCGGGCACCGAAACCAACCTCTGAGCTTGATTCATCTTTATCAACAGATAAAGTCAGTACTACTCCTACCCTGGGAGATAGATTATGGCTTTTACACACTTCAATGATTTTTTCTTTAATGGGTTCCAGCTGCTTTAAGATGATGTCCGCCAAGGCATAAACGTCCACGTCACCCTCATCGCCATTAACTGTATCTGTTGATAACTTCCATGAACTGATTACAGGCTTGTCCAGGCCACTTTTTATACCAGCATTATTGACTGAGGTGGGTTCTACGCCAAGCAGACGTGTTATGTCATCGGGGTTGAAGTGATAACCGACAAGTGAGAAGTAAGCCCGTCCTTTATTAGATGCCAAGATAGTTTCCTTTTCAATAAATAGTCAGCCCTGAAAAACATATTATCTATTTGAAATGTAAGGAATTATCCCTATTTTTGAGTGACCAGATCGACCAGAAATGTT
>JAHXIM010000187.1 GCA_025655635.1 gamma proteobacterium symbiont of Lucinoma myriamae
CTTGAGTTATGCCTTAATCAAGTTGGAATGACGCATCTACAAGCACCTTTTTAAAACACTGTTGATTTAAAGGGGAACACTGATGAAAAAGAAGTACATTACTATCATATCGCGTATTTAATTAAGCCGCCGCATATTCTATTTTTGAGCAAAAGTCTGTGCCTGCTTATTGAGAACTTTTTACATCCAGTTTATCACGTACTGCATCACCGAGCATATTAACCGCCAGCACTACTAACATCAATGAAATACCCGGTACGAGTACCATATGAGGTGCCATAAGAAGGTATTGCGTACCATCGCGAATCATACTACCCCAGGATGCCTCCGGTGCCTGTACTCCCAGCCCGAGAAATGAGAGTCCCGCCTCTGCAATCACAACACTGGCAATACCAAAGGTAAATTCAATGATCAGCGGAGCAACAATTAACGGCAGGATATGGAAGAGTATAATACGTCCATGAGAGGCCCCCAGAGCCTGTGCAGATTGTACATGTTCTCGTTGTTTAATCGCCATGACCTGAGCCCGTGAAAGCCGTGCATAACCCACCCAGCTGACCACACTCAGGGCAATGATCACATTGGTAATCCCCGGCCCCATTAGTCCTGATAAGGCGATGGCCAGTAAGATGCCGGGAAATGCCAGAAAAATATCAATGATACGTACAATAAAGTGATCCCAGTGACCACCCACATAACCACTGATTACACCAATCGTAGTTCCCACCAGCAAAGAGACAAAAATCACACCAAAAGTAATAACAAAGGAAGTATAGGCTCCCACCATAAGTCGATCAAATAATGGCCGCCCCAGATCATCGTAGCCAAAAAAACTTTGCACATCAGATGTCAATAGAATTTTTTCCAGAACAATATCATTCGGATGTAAATCTAAAACAGGCACCAATAACACCATTAATAACCATAATCCTAAAATAAATAAGGACAGTTTAATTTTTAGCGATGCATAGGAGGTAGCTTTTTTATGTGTATTTATTATCATTAGCTCTTATCAAGAATTGTCCAGCCTGATACGTGGATCAAGCAAGCCATACACAATATCGGTCAGCGTATTCACCACGACATAGGTGGTACTGATCAATAAAATACAGGCCTGAACAACTGGATAGTCTCTTTTTTGAATCGATTCAATAGTCAGTTGCCCAAGGCCCGGCCAGGAAAATACAATTTCGGTGATCACAGCACCTGCCAATAGTGCACCTATTTGCAAGCCAATTAATGTAATCACGGGCAACAACGCATTTCGTAATGCATGTAAGCCAATAATACGTGCCTGGCTTAAACCCTTTGCCTTTGCAGTACGAATATAGTCTTCATTAAGTATTTCTAATAGTGAGGCTCTGATCATTCGAGACAAAACTGCCGCCAGAGCAGTGCCCAGAGTAACAGCCGGCAAAATTAAAGAGTCAAGGCCACTTTTGCCACTCACCGGAAACCAGCCGAGAAACACTGAAAAAAATAAAATCAGCAGCGGTCCCATTAAAAAATTAGGGATTGAAACTCCCAGCAGAGAAAAGCTCATGGCACCGGCATCTGCCAGTTTATCCTTTTTAAGTGCCGCAATAATGCCTAGGGGAAAGGCAATCATAAAGGCAACCAATAATGAGGCCAGTGCTAATTCCACTGTCGGGCCGATACGCGCAGAAATTAGTTCAGAAATTGGCTTTTTTGAATGTAATGAATGTCCCAGATCAAAATTAATCAGGCCATGTACAAAGTGATAAAACTGCTGCCATAAGGATTTGTCCAGACCTAATGACTGACGCAGGGCTTCGCGATCAATGGCTGTCGCAGACTCACCCAGCATGACTTCAACCGGATCACCGGGCACCATGTGAATAAGCATAAAGACAATAAATACGACACCAAAGATAACGACAAAGGCACTGAGCAGGCGTGAGAGAATATAATTTAGCATTAATTTTTATCTCTCATACTGTTTTCATCAATAAGAACAGGTATCCCCACTTCAATGAGTTGAAATAATTCAATTACTTCTGAATTGCGCATTCTTATACAACCATGCGAACTGGGAATACCCATTGGATCATTATCCGGACAACCATGAATATACACATAGCGACGCATGGTGTCCTGCTTTCCTAAACGATTGAAGCCAACTTCTAAACCACTGAGCCACATAATTCTGGTGAGGATCCAGTCCCGCCCGGGATGTTCTTTTTGTAAATTTTCAGTACAGATCTCACCCGTCGGCCTGCGCCCGATAAAAACACTGTTTTCCACACAGCCTGCACCAATTTTAGCACGTATTTTATGCCAGCCTCTGGGCGTGCATTCACTGCCCGATTGTTCACCGACACCATTTTTTGCCGTGGCAATAATGACATCAAATAATACCGTATCATTATCAATAAGCTGCAGGCGCTGATCGGCTACTGAGATATAGATGTAACGCTGAACAAACCGTTTAATATCAGATGATGTTAATGTCATTTTGCACCCTGTGCTTTTGTAGCAGGTAATAGTCGCTGAACATGTTTTAACGCATCATAATTACCATCAGATGAGACACGATAATCATGTATGTCATCTTGAAAAAAAGCAATATTATCTTCATACCAAAGTGAAACATAAGGCAATAAACGATGTAATTGCTCTTGTAATTCCTGATACGTATTTGCCTGCTCTGTGAGACTCTGCCTCTCGGCCTTTTCAATTAATTGATCAATAAGTACATTATTTAAGCGACCACGATTGGCACCCGATGGCGGCAATGAATCACTATGAAATACATAACGAAATATGGCAGGCGTATTGATACCCACCCAGGTCAAACTATAAAGCTGGAAGTGACCGTTTTTTATATCACCATAAAAAGTACCCCAGTCATAGCTGCGAATATCCACATCAACAAAAATCTCTTTTAACTGACTTTGAATAATAGTCGCAATTCTGATGCGAAAAGGATCGCTTGAGGTCTTATAGGTCAATTGCAAACGTTTTTGCCTGGAATAACCTAATTGCTGCATTAGCTCAATGGCCTTATTCTGATCAAAATTATAACCTGACAAGCGGGCACCTGCCCAATGCTGCTCAGGAAAAAAACCATTGGCTTTTTGTGCACCATTCCCCAATGCATAGCGAATAATTTTATCTCTATCCAGAGCATAAGCAATAGCTTGTCTCAATGCTAATTGACTGGTATTTTCATCATTTAAATTAAAGCCTAAATAAGTGTAATTTGAACCACTTTTAGTCATAGATTTGATTGCCTTATTCTCTTTTAAATAAGTGATATGTTCCGGGGGTAAATTATTTTGTATCAGGTCTAATTCACCACGCAGTAATTTTAAAACACGAACCGTGGGATTGGTGACTTTTAAAAATTCAAAGAGTTGTTGATCCGCTTGTCGACGAAGAAATAACTGCTCATCAAACGGCCAGTGAGAAAACACAAAGGCACCGCTGCCAATAGGTTTATCATTGAATGAATGTCCTGATTTAAGCAGATCTTCCGGCACAATACCAATCACTAAGAAGGCTGGAAATAATGGATCAGGCCGCGTTAAATAAAAATCAATGGTGTATTCATCAAGCACCTTGATGCGTTCTATATGTTTTAGTGAATTACGATGCGGCATCAGTAGCCTGTAGCGGATCGAGTGTAACCGGTGCAGTAATTAAAACACTCAATAAAATCCGTTTAATCACACGACCCTTGATTTCACAGCCCTTAATCTCACAACCCTAATCTCACAATTTAGTCCTGCCAGTTTTTATAAGGATTTTTTATCAACATGGAATTATAGTAACGTTCATCACTGGAGACTTCTTCTCCCAGCCATTTCTGAGCATCAAACGCCTCATTTTCATGATTTAATTCAATTTCAGCTACAATTAAGCCTTGATTATCACCTGCAAACTCATCTATTTCCCAGGTGTGTTTACCGGCAGTAATATAATGACGTGTTTTTTCAATAAGAGGTTTAGCACACAGCGTTGACAATAATTCACTGGCATCTTCCATAGGAATAGGATATTCAAATTCCTGGCGACGCACGCCAAGCGTTGCACCTTTAATATTCAGATTGGATTTATCACCTTCGATACGCACCCGTACCGAGGATTTATCTGAACCTACCAGATACCCCTGTCTAAATTGTATGCTGCAATGAACCTGCTGGCGCCAATTATCATTGACTAGTAGAAACTTTTTTTCTATCTCAATACCCATTACTTTATTTCCTTTTAAAAAGAGCAATCGACTCTACATGAGCAGTGTGTGGAAACATATCCATTACACCGGCTTTAACCAGTTTATAGCCATTTTGATGAACCATAATTTCGGTATCTCTAGCCAGAGTTGATGGATTACAGGATACATAAACCACCGTATGAGCACCAAACTTAGGCAGATATTCGGCAATTTCTTTAGCACCACTACGAGCAGGATCAAGCAAAATACAATCATATTTCTGTTGTGCCCATTTCATACCAGAAAAGTCTTCAAACAGATCAGCAGCATAAAAATCGGCATTTTCTATACCATTTTTAAGCGCGTTTTCCTTAGCACGAATCACTAAATCAGAACTGCCTTCCACACCAGTAACATGAGCGACTTTTCGAGCCAGCGGCAAGGTAAAATTACCTAGTCCACAAAATAAATCCAGGACTTTATCTTCTGGCTGAGGCTCAAGCAACTCTAAAGCGAGATCAATCATTTTTCGATTAATCTCCATATTAACCTGAGTAAAATCAGTCGGATTAAATTCATTAATAATATCATGTTCAGGCAAGGCATAACTTAGAGGGCTGAATTCGTTCTCAGACACATCTTGCTCAGGATACAATCGGGTAATGCTGTCAGGCCCCTTAGGCTGCAGGTATAGATGAAGATTCATCTTTTCAGCATAAGTCATTAACTGTTGTTTATCATTATCAGTAAAGGGCTCCAGATGACGCACAATAAAAGCACCCTGCTCATCTCCGTAGGCGACTTCAATCTGAGGTATCTGATTATAAATAGAAAGACTACGCAATAGATCGGCCAGATCACGTAAATGAAGGCCCACATCAGGATGCAATACTTTACAGGTTTCTAATTCTGCTAGAAAATTACTGTGTTTTTCTCTAAAACCCACTAGCATTTTATCTTTTTTAACGACAAAACGAACACCCAGACGAGCCTTTGTACGATACCCCCAATGTGGACCAGTTAGTGGCTCCAGTACTGTTTCAGGTTCAGCTTTACCCAGACGTTTCAGGTTTTCCAGCAAAACACCCTGTTTCAGTAAAATTTGTTGATCTTCAGCCAGATGCTGCAAACTACAGCCACCACAAATGGTAAAATGAGGACATTGTGGTTCTACTCGTAATGGCGATGGGATAAGAACCTCATGAATCTTGCCTTCAGCCACATTCTTACGCTTATTAGTATAAATAAACGTAATTGTCTCACCTTTCAGGGCCCCATCAATAAAAACGGTCAAGTCATTAATATGACATACCCCTTTACCGTCATGACCAACTGATTCAATGGTTGCCTGTACTGGATCCTGGGGTAATTTTGGTCTACGTCTTCTTCTGGCCATGAGGTCTTGTTATCTATAATAAAAGTGAAAGGTAAGTGCAATAAATGAAGGAGTGATTTTAGCAGAACAGTGGTTAATTGGGAATATTATTGGCATGCCGTAGAAAAAGCATCCTGTTTCTCAATTATATTGATAAAGAAAACAGTTAAATGGAATAATTATTTAACCCGCGAGTACCACTGTAATATTATCTTTGCCGCCTGAAAGGTTGGCGGCCTTAATTAAGGCTTTACATGTTTTATCCGGAGGAGAGTTTTGTAATAAGAAGCGGGTTATCTCCTGATCAGATAACATATTCGTTAAACCATCCGAACAAAGCAGTACACGCTCACCAGCGACTCTGGGCAGACAGATCACATCAGGATGGGGAGAACGGGTCATACCAACATACTGAAGCAATTGCTCCTTACCCGGATGATGCAGCGCTTCATCTTCAGTAATCTCATGACACATCAGTAAATGATGAGCCAAAGTATGATCACTGGTCACTTGCTGCAGCATGTTTCCTTTTAGTACATATGCTCGACTATCTCCTAAATGAGCAATAAACATATCTTTTTTAGTTAAAAATAGTAATACCAGTGTCGAACCCATACCCACATATTCTGGTCGTTTACGACCTTCTTTTAGTATCCGGTTACTTAAATCAATAATGGCTTGTTTAAGTATAGTGATGAGTGTCTTTTGACTTAAGGTCTCAGGTTCTACGATACGTTGTGTCAGTAGAGTGGGCAATACATTAAGGACCAGCATAGATGCTGTTTCACCTGCCGGCAATCCTCCCATACCATCGGCTACAAAAAATATTCCCTGCTCTGGCAGGACCGCAAAACAATCTTCATTTTTTGCTCTCATTCTTCCTTGAGAAGAATCGCCTGCACACTGCTGATGAATAGTTTCACAACCACTGTTTATATCCTGATTCTCCATAGATTAAATCACTTTTAATAAATCTTCTTTAAAATGTAATGCACTTTTATAGTAAATTTCTGGTTTTTCAATTAAGGCCATATCAATCACATCAGCCAGCTCCCTGGGGATATACCCGTGATCAATGAAAGTGCTTGATTTTTATATAAATAGGGATCAAGATTAGCACATGACGCAACTAACCCTAACAGCCCCTCAA
>JAHXIM010000397.1 GCA_025655635.1 gamma proteobacterium symbiont of Lucinoma myriamae
CTTACATTTCAAATAAATAATATGTTTTTCAGGGCTGACTAATTAGTAAAACTAAATAACTGTTCGGAAATGATGTCCATATTGTGCTAAGCCAGCGCACAAGAGCCTGTCAGGCTCTTGTACTCGATAGACACCTGTTAGGAAATTTATTTAGCTGATGAAAGTTGCTGAAATGATTAAATTCAATATTTTTAAAATATGAATTCTGCTACAATTAAATTTTTCTCAAATAGACTTTCTTTTATATAATTCATGTTTTTTTCCGAGCAGCGCCAGCAGTTTTTTAAGCCCCTGACCAGTAAATACCGGGAACAGGTTATCGAATGCCTGCGTCTGCTCTATGAGCGTCTTTATAGCGCCAATGCCGATTATGGTGAGTCATTACGGCGTAACCAACTCATTGAAATATTTGAAGAAGCTTTGGCTCGTGCGCCATTCCTGGAACAAGAGCAGGAGGCAGAACAGAATAAAGCAGATGATGAAAACACACCACGTTTTAAGCAGTCAAGAGAGCAGGCCAGCTGGATTTTAAATCTGCTGATTGATAATGGCTGGATTGAAAAACAGGTGGATCAGGTAACTTTTCAGTCGACTTATCCTTTTAGCCGAATGGGGCGTTTATTTACTCAGGCGTTGGTGGAAGCCAATCAGACCAAAGTAAGAACCCGTCATCGTAATACTCGAAATACCCTTAATGCGCTGGATGCGTTTCTTAGTCGGGGAGAAGTGCATGACTTACTGGATGCTTATGAATATTCTGAGCGGATCATTGCTGATTTTACCGATGTCATTGCAGAGCTGGAAGAACGTAAGCGAGAGCTGGTAAGGGAAGTTGAAGCTCAGGTGTTAGTTCAACAAGCCTCGGAACACTTTTTTGACTTTATGGAAAAACGCTTTCAGCCGGATTTATCCATTCGCTTGTCTGCGGATAGTGTGGAAAAGCATCGTGATCAAATTGAGCAAAGCATTGCCAAAATCCGTCGTAAACGTAAAGAGTTTAAAAAACAGGCTGAACTGCGTCTAAGACAGGTCGCACCGGAATTATTAGCCTCACCTGAGAGTTCAATTTTATGGCATATTCTGGATACCATCGAATTGCGTATGCGCAAAGCAGCAGATACCATGCTGCCTGCTCTGCGTAGAGCATTACAAAGCTTTACCAAGCGGGCAGATATTATTATTCGTCAAATCGCCTATCTTGGCGGGCAAAATCAGAGTGATGTTTTATCGGTATGTGAGAGCTTAAAAAATCTGGATGAAACACAGGCTAATTCACGTCTGAAACAGGCCGCAGATCAGATTTCACCAATGAACCTCAGGCTTATTGATCCACAGCAGGTGGTGTTAACTGAAAGACGACAAAAACGCGTGGTGCAAACTGAGATTGCTGAAGAAGAACAATTGGATGAAACTGCGCGGCGTGATTTGGTGATTCAGCAATTACTGGATCAGGCTTTTTCCATTCGCAATGACGATCTAAAAAAATATTTATTGGCAAAACTACAGGATTCTTTGCAACAGGCTAAACCCATTAATACCGCTGACTTACCTGTTAACAGCGCAGATGATTTATTAGCGATGGCACATGCCATTGAGTTGGGTGCTGTTAACCAGATGAGTTCAGACTATAGTTTTCATGTTGAGCCTGTGGGTAAACAAAATAAAAATACCTACTTTAAACAGTTTGATGAATTTTACACCTCACTTAAAAAAAATCACCTTGAATAAATTTGTCATACCACTAACACAGAGAAAAACGACTAAATGATCAGTGACTTATTTGCCGAACAATTAGAAAAAAAGAACTACAGCCTGGAAGAATTTTCAGAATTGCTGATACGTCTGTTAGATTATGGCGTGCTATGCCGTGATGAAAGTCAGGTAGAAGAGCTATTGTATGATCGTTTTCTGCAATTAAAAAATCTGCTGGAAGACTACCTGCAAATGATAGGTATTCGCCTGCAGCATGATGAACGCTTTCACTTTGTACGAATTTATCCGCCCGGTGCTCAGGTTCCCGGCCTGCAGGATGAAGTAAATCAGCCATTTAATAGCGGTTTTCGCCAACGCCTGTCGCAATCAGACATTGCCGTTATTCTGGTATTACGGGCAGAATATGATAAATCACTGCGTGAAGGGCAGATGGATGAAAATGGCTGCGTGATGATATCACTTGAAGCCTTGAGTATCGGTATGCGTAATCTGCTTAATCGTACCCTGCCGGAAACCATTACCGAACGAAACCGTCTATTGTCCCGCTTAAAACAACTACGACTAATCCATTATAAAATGGATGATGATGAAGAGCAGGAAGACTGCTGGCTTAAAATACGTCCCACCATCACCAGTTTTGTCAGTGAAGAAGCACTGATGATTCTATCAGGTGAAAAGACAGAAGCATCATCCGAAAACTCCTTTAAAGAAGCTGAATAAAAAATACCATGTTTGCAAAAAAAGTTATTTTTATTAATTGGGGCAACGTCCCCTTACTGGATTTTGAATTCGGACCCATTAACTTATTTTCAGGTGGTAACGGTTCAGGTAAAACCACCGCTGCCGATGGTATTCAAAGTATCATGACTGCCGCCCATGAGAATCTTTATAACTATAACCCGGGTCAGGATGAAACCACTCAGCGTGGTCGCAGAGGTAAGCAGGTGCGGACTCTTGCTTCCTATGTATTAGGCTGTGATGACGGCAGTTATTCCCGTCCGTGGAATACCGATGGCTATTTAGCGGCTGTGTTTCACCCCACACAGGGAGAAACCGCAGAACCTTTTACGGCAGTAATGGCTATTCGTGCTCATATTGATCAGGCTGGTCAGAAAAAGCAGGCTCGACAGGATGATTTAGCTTTCTTTATTTTGCAGGGTGAGATGTTGGAGCTGGATGACTTTACTCAAGCTGAACAGAAACATATCATTCCTATTACAGAAATTCAGCAGCAGCTAAAACAAAAATATGGTGCTAATACTGTAGAGTATTATGGTAAAAAGAGACCTTACTTAAGGCGTTTGTATGCCGCTCTTAGAGGAAAAACCGATGCAGTCTCAGATAGAGAAGCTATGCATGCTGCTAAAACATTCTCTTCTTTTATGGCCTATAAGCCGGTAAAAAGTATTAATGACTTTGTGGCTCGTGAGATTTTAGAAAATAAAGACATGGGTGATGCCGTTCGTGATATCTCAGATTCCATGAAAACCATTCATGGCATGGAAGAAGATGCACGCTTTATTATGAATTCCATAGATTTACTCAATCAGACAGGTAATTATTGCCATAACTATATTGACCGCTGGGTTGAATTAATTATCAATCATTATACTGAAGCTAAACGGCAATCACTGGCGAATCAGAATCATTATATAAAAGCAAAAAAAGAACAGCAGCGTATTATAGAAGCCATTAGTGACTATGAGAAAAAAATCGTTATCACTGAAGATCGACGTAAGCAGTCACATCAGGAAATTGTGTCTCTGGAAGCTCAGCGACAGGGGATTAAAGCACTTAAAGATAAGGATGAATTACTAGCTACCATTGATCAGCATAATGGGCAATTATCAGAACAAAGCCGACCTTTACTGGAACAAAATTTTCAACTGACTAAAAATACCGAAAATACCATTGCCTTATCAGCAGCATTGAAGAAAAGTACTTTAGGTATGGATATTCCTGCCTTTGATGATAAAGAGTTACTTGCCCAGCTGCGCAAAGTTCTTTCTCTGAAAGAAAAATCGGAAATTGATCTGCATAGTCTTTTAGGCAGTGACTGGGTTGATATTTCGCCGCTGGAAAATCATCTTGATAATGCACTTATTGCTGAACAGGAACATAATCGTTTAGCGGCACTATTACATAATAGTGATCACACCATTGCTAATAAAGCTTATAGCAATAAAAGTACAGCATATTCTGGCGTTAGCCTGAGAGATCAATTGCAGCAGCTTCTTACCCGTCAGGGAAATCTTCTGCAGCAAAGCCAGCATAAAATTCAGCAAAAACAGCAGGAAATTGATGCGCTGCACTCTCATAAGATCACCTATCCGCATTATGTGCAGGCAGCTTTAAGTGCCCTTGAACAACAATGTCCTGAGTCTGATCCCCGGGTGCTATGTGATTATATTGAAGTTCTGGAGCCAGAATGGCAAATGGCTATTGAAGGATATTTGGGTGGGGCTCGTTATTCAATTCTTGTTGAAGAAGACTATGAAGCACAGGCTATTCGTATCGTACGCAATATGCCCGGCGGAAACCGCATTCGTGCCAGAGTGATTCAGGGAAGTCGTGCTCGCAAGGATATGCAGCGCCTGGATGTACGCAGCAATTCCATTGTTACTATAATGCAGTTTGAACATAAAACCGCAGAATATTATTTAAAAGCCTCTTATGGCAATGTGCTGCGAGTGGCTGATGCTGAAGCACTGCGAGCAACAGCACGAGGCATAACACCGGATGGTTTAGCTTCAGGCAGCTATAGTATGTGGCGTTGTGATCTTTCAGATGCTGAGTTAGTCTTTGGGCAGGGTGCACGTGAACGGGCATTGATAGCCAAACAGACCGAGTTAAATGCACAGCAGGATGAAGCCGATAAGCTCCATCAAATACAGCAAAATAATAAGCAGATATTTAGTCTGCTTGAGCCAATTAAGCCAGTAAATTATGTCAGTATTATTCATGCCATGCTGGAGCATCATCGACGCTTAAAACAGGCGGAAACAGCGTTGGCTAATCTTGATCTGAGCAGCTTTGAGACTTTAGAACAAGAGTTAATTGAACGTAAAGCCGACTATGATGAGTTTGATGAGCAGGGCAAAAATCTCATTAAAGACTTAGGTGGTCTGCAGGTCGAGCAGAAAAAACAAAAAGAAAAAGTCAAAGAACTGGATGAAGCACAGGAACAATTACAAATTGAACTAGAACAGCATGAAGAAAAGCTGCAAAAAATTACTGCTGTGCAGACAGATTTTAATAGTGAAGAGGTGTTAAATCAGGCTGATGAACGTGCGCAGCTGGCAGGCATAGAAATTGACTTTATAGCAGAGCTTGAACTGGCTCGTGAGCGACTGAGTAAAATAACCATTACTATTGAGCACTCTGTGATGGAGCATAATCAGTATTGTAAAAACTATGATGCCATTGTTTATGATTCAGATACTTATACTCTGCACAGCCATGAGTTTTTTAAACGTATTAATCAATTGCTTGGTGAAGTGGATGCCATTAAGAATCGTTTAAAAAATAATGTACTGGCTGAAAAACAGGAAAAACTCACCAGTTTAAAAGAAGATTTTAATACGGCTTTTGTCACCAATCTCTGTCATTCAATTTATCAGGCCATCAATGATGGTAAACGTATCCTGGATGATCTCAACGGGGAGCTGGCACATCATCGTTTTGGTACGGATCAGGAAAGTTTTCGTTTTGCTTACACCTGGGTTCCCGAATTTCGTGAATATGAACGCTTTTTTAAAGAAGTGATACAACAGCCGAATCTGGGTGACGGCACCACTCTGTTTAATGCTGAATTGTCAGAAAATGCACAAAAAATTCGTGATAAGCTGCTGGCAATGCTGCTTGATGAAGATGAGCAAAAAGCCATGCGGGAATTAGAACGCATCAGTGATTATCGAAATTATCGAAATTATGAAATTTACAAAGAGCCCCAAGGCAAGCAGCCGATTCCTCTGAGTCAATATGGTACAGGCTCAGGCGGTCAGTTAGAGACACCTGCGTATATTATTCGCTCTGCGGCAATTACTTCTGCATTTCGATTCAATGAAGGCAATAGTCATCTGCGTATGGTGATGGTGGATGAAGCCTTTTCAAAAATGGATGAGGCGCGTTCAAGAGAAGTGATTAATTACCTGACCAATACCCTGGGTCTGCAATTGATCTTTATTATGCCCACCAGTAAATCAGGGCCGTTTATGGATCTGATCAGTAATCAGTTTGTCTTTAGCAAATGTCCAACGACTAAAGCCAGAGGTGAGCTGCAAACCCGTATGCTGGTAGATCGAAAAATCTGTGATCAGGATAAACTTAAAGAGCTCTGGGCCAATCACCGAAAAACGATTCGCCATCAGGCGATGTTAGACTTTATGGAAGAGATTTAAATTATGATATTTAATGTATTTTTAGAAAAATTACAAAATAGTCCAGAAAATATTGAATTTACGGACACTATGGCTGTGATAGATAAATTTTATGACTTTATAGAAACAGAATTTTAAAACGGAGATTTATTAAATAAAGCTGGTGAAAACTCTGGTTCGTGTAAATTATTTTCTTTTGCCCAGTTACAACAATTATCCCAGGAACAAACTCTGGCGT
Organism: gamma proteobacterium symbiont of Lucinoma myriamae; assembly: GCA_025655635.1. Taxonomy (GTDB): domain Bacteria; phylum Pseudomonadota; class Gammaproteobacteria; order GRL18; family GRL18; genus GRL18. The sequence goes on from JAHXIM010000397.1 coordinate 6,331, forward strand.
GTTTTGGTGCATACTATCGAGATGACGTGTTAAAAAATCCGGATGGTTCGGATCATCAGAATATACGCAATTTTATGAAATACTCCTGGACTGGTATCTCGTTCGCAGAAATGCCTTTGAAAGAAAAGTTAAATTAATTTGAACTTATAAGAAAAGAGCTGGTCAGAGTTATAGTGGCGCAAATGTTAATGACAGTTAACGCTTTGCGGACACTTCACTTAATCCCTTTTCTTTACCCCACTCTATGTGGGGTTTTTTTTGTGTACGCCCATCATGGGCATAAACTAATGGGGTGTAAGTCCCCTGTAGGAGGATCACCGCTATGTAAATTGTATCCAACCATTTTAGCGACAACTACTAG
>JAHXIM010000242.1 GCA_025655635.1 gamma proteobacterium symbiont of Lucinoma myriamae
TACATTTTTTTCACCAAATCGACCAGAAAATCTGCACTTATTATAACATTTCTGGTCGATCTGGCCACTCAAAAATAGGGATAATTCCTTACATTTCAAATAGATAATATGTTTTTCAGGGCTGACTAAGTATTATCGTTACAATTCAGGACGTGATAAATATCTGGAAAAAGTCTGGGGTGATGATTTACATAAAAGACAAAAAAAGCCTAACGATTCTCAAAAGAAAAACAGCATTAGCACAGAAAATACTGAAAAAAAAGCACAAACATTAAAAGGCATTTATATGAAGCAAGATGACAAAGAGCTTAGAAAAAATCTCACTGAGCTGCAATACAAAGTTACTCAGGATGAGGGCACTGAACGCCCGTTTCAAAATGAATATTGGGATAATAAAAGACCAGGTATCTACGTTGATATCGTTTCCGGTGAACCATTATTCAGTTCAACAGATAAATACAATTCAAAAACGGGCTGGCCCAGTTTCACCCGTCCTATAGAAGATGCTGCTCTCACTGAGAAAACAGATAAACATTTGTTTTATAGCCGTACTGAGGTGAGAAGCAAAAATGCTGACTCGCATTTAGGACATGTTTTTACAGATGGTCCTGAACCAACCGGTTTAAGATATTGTATTAATTCTGCTTCCCTCAAATTTATCCCAAAAGAACAATTAGTTGAACAGGGTTATGAGCAATTTGTGAATCTGTTAGGAAAATAGAGCTGTCATATTAATTCAGGTTCAAAATATTGCTTCATATACGTTTTGTAGTGGTACTGCGTATATGGTGGGCCTATTCTATCTTTGTTATAAATAGAGCTATACCCACCTTATAACCATAATTTTACATGGTTTTCTTACATGTTCACTCCATCACCATTCCAGATGAAGCTGCCCATAAGTATATTCGCGTCCCCATTGTCTAGTTCAAGTGTTCTTGATACTTCCAGTGTTTCCAGGTCTATTTCAAAAAAAACGCCATCATGGCTGGCAGCACTATAAAAATACTTCATATCCAAACTAACACCCGAAGTATGTGCTTGCGACTTATAACTGGGATCTGCTGAACTTGCAACCTCGACATTCTTCTTCCAGGTATGATCTTTTGTATCAATGACTGTCATGTAAGTAGCATTGTGATTGGTGACTATTGCCAGATCCCGCATTGGGGCAAAGGTGGTGTGACCTGCACCAGGGCCGGCATCAATCATTGTTATGACTTTCATGGTATCTTTATTGATGACAAATACATGTCCCTCAGCTGATCCTATATAAATATGCACGCCATCCGGATGAAAATCTGCATGATGCGATCCCATAGTAGATGGGTCAAGCTGCCAGTGATGGGAGCTCAATTCAACCTCGCCAGTCTTAACTAGTCGTCTATTGCGAACTTCAAAGCGAATGATGGATGGTGAGATTTTCTCATCTTGATTTCCCTCTGCTACGGCATAGAATATATTTTCATCACCATCACTCATAGTATCTGAGGGTGGCTGGAACAGATGGTGAACCGAGGTGGTCGTTGATAAAGTGGATAACAGATTGCCACCGCTTTTATTCCAAAGCTGTATCTGACGATAAGCACGGTCCAGCATGAAGAAACGAGAATTATCTAGCCATAAAGGGTGTCCTGTTGCCAGTGAACCACCGAAGTCCCGGGGGGTAGTTAATTCATCATACCCCATAACCTTTACTACTTTGTCATGGTCTACACGAATGATGCTGGTCATAGGTTTATCGCCGCCGGACACCGCTGACAGACCTGTATCAGCATTGTAGTTGGTTGAACGCGGCTTGTGTTTCAGAGGGATCTGGCCGGCGTTTTCAATGGTATAATTATCAACGACTGTGAGTGATTCGGTCTTTCGCGTGAGTGGTAAGCTTTTTCTGTACCTTGCTGATCGATCCCATACGGACCGTCTCCTGTATCTTCTACTATGGTCAACAATTTCATATTATCGACATCAATTGCAAAGACTCGATTAGAGTCCCAATCACCGTAGTAGGCTAAATTTTCAACTTCGTATATGTTGTTGCTGGTATAACTATCCTGATTTACATAGCCTGGATTTCTGAATCCGTGATCGTGTTTGGCTTCTTCTGCATGGATAATACCAGAGCTTAACAGGATAGTGCCAACCATACTTAGCATAGTAAATCTAATCGTTTTCATTTATGAAACCCCATTCAATTTATTGAAATAAAATCGTATAGCAAATCGTTGCGAAGTGAATCCGCGAACTGATAAAATTTTAGAGTAAAATAATATTGTTATCGGTGATAATTATCACGAGTTCTGGTTTAAGAAATGAAAGTGATGCTTATGTCACATTTAGGAACAATTATTGTTTTTTTGCGGAACTTTTTAATGAATGAAAGACAAGCTATGACGACTAAACAGCAGAGAGCCATATTATGATTTAAATTAATGACATTAATTGGTTTCGCCTGGCAGGATAAAATGTTAACACGGATAAGATCGCCTAAATCACCAATGCCATTTCTTATTCTATTAATTTGGGATTGTTGTCGTTGATTATAACCGGTGATTGCAAGTTGCTTTTGAGCATCACTCGTCTGTAGCCATTGTTCTTCAGGTACACCAAACTGAGTGGGCGTGCAGCCGTTTAAAAAGAAGGTGAAAATAATAAAAAAAGAACAGGTAGAAGATTATGCACTAGAGATCCATTGAATAATTAATAGATATGGAGGGTAACTCGGAACCTTAACGGTTAATGATATTTGAAATGGCTTCCAGTTTTCTAATGGCTTCAGTGCCTTCATCTTTATCAGCAGAAATGCAGCCTTCTAAAGAGCCATAATGGTGTTCAAGACAATTGAGCAGTAACTGCCTGATGGCTTTTTTATCAGGTTTTTGTGGTAAAGCACTGGAAATATATAAGGTCTCTAGTTGTTTTTCTTTGTGATTAAAAAATTCTCTTAGTTGCTCCTTGCTCCATTCACCACGGCGCACGGCTTTTAATTGTTCACGGTTTCTGGTTAAGTCCAGATCACCTTCAACAAGGATCATTTCAATTTCAGAAATCAGTCGAACCACATGATAAGCAAATTTGGTTGAATAGCCATGCTTATCATAATCAGCTCTACGGGCAGTACCTGTCTGTGGAACAGAGTGCTCTGCCTTGTGTAATTGGGCATAACTATAACCTTTGAATTTATGCCAGGCACCTTTGTGTAAAAAAAGTTTTCGATTTTCTCTTACCAGTTCACCTACCTGAGTGGAATATAAAATACAGCGTCTGGGTACAAAAAGAGAGTCAATCATATTAGGATTATTTTCCATGCATAATTGAAAATATTTAACGATGGAATAAATAGTAAAATCATATTCCTGACCTTTACCACCCATGGCTGAAGGATCAATAATATGATGTTGCTGATATTGTTCAAATTTTTTAACAGGGCTACCAAAGCCGGGTATTTCACCTATCGTATGAGGAAAAACATCTTCACGATTTGGAATACAAAAACCATAAATATCCATATCAGAACTATCATTTGACACACCATAAGCAATGGACCCCATAACCACTTCCATTTGTATGGCATTGGCCAGGAATTTGGGTGGAGTGATTAATTTGTTCTTAGTAAGTCGTTGTATTGTGCTGCTCAATTAACTAAGCCTTATAGTGTTGAATTGTTTTGAGAAACTGCTCTATCAATTGTTTATTATTTTGACTGCCATATCGGATCTGAATATAGTCATTGATAATCGATTGAATTATAGATGCTTTCTCAGGAAATTTTTTTATTGCCTGAAGTTTAATGGCTTCAGGGCCTTCACTTATTTGCAGCGACATACCGGCATTATTTAATTTGTTTATAAATTTTAAATAATGACGATAGACTTTATCTGTATTTTTATAATGCGGATAAAATTGAATTAATTGAAATATAATGACCAAAGAGATCATTCCTGCCACCAGTAAAAAAATCAGTGTTTGCCAATTGGCAGTCAAACCCATCAGCTTTAACAATAGACCCTGCTTGGTTTTATCATAACCTAAAATCCAATTATTCCAGGAGTGTTTTATATGATCAATGGATTGCTTGAGTTGTTTATAAAAATTATAAACAGCTGTTTTTTGTTGTGCTGTTAAATTAGGTAAATCAGGTAGATTGAGAGAAGAAAAGCTCAGGCGTTCCAGATTTGTTTGGAAAATATCTGCTTCAATGCGATCAGCCGGAATCATGGCTGTGGGATCAACTCTTAACCAGCCATTACCCTCCAGCCAGACCTCAGCCCAGGCATGAGCATTGGATTGACGGACAATATAATAATTACCGACATCATTTTTTTCGATGCCCTGATAACCGGTGACCACTCGGGCGGGAACACCGGCAGCACGCATTAATAAAACGAAGCTGCTGGCATAATGCTCACAAAAACCACGCTGCTTATCAAACAAAAATTGATCACTGGGATTATCAATCATCACATCGGGTTTTGTTGTGTAATAGAAGGGCTGATCTTTAAAGTAATTTAAGCCAGCTAATACAATTTGTTTGGGATCGCTTAAAGCAGTTTGCCATTGCTTGCCCAGTTTATGAGTTTTTGGATTGCTTGATGGTGGAAATTTAAGTGCGGATTTGAGTTCATTTTTAGTCACCTGATCAAGATAAAACTGTGTCATGGAGGTGACATGATATTGTGTTAACTGATGAATATTATTCTTATTAAGCAGCTGTAAATCAGTATTGAGGTAAAATCCCTTTATGGTGTCGCCTTGTATCTCCTGTGGCATTTCAAGTGCAAAAAGCCATTTCTGCTGATGAGGTTCAAGAGTAATGGTATACGAAATAGGATTTTTATTGTTTCTGATGACTTGTGAAAAAGATTTTTTTAAGGGCTTTTGTTTTTTGTGTGTCCATAAAAAACCATCAGTTTCACTTAATACTGGACCACGCCAATAGAGTTTGTCAGCAGCAGGAATTAAATTCTTAAAATCAATTCGAAAGGCAATGTCATCTGAATCCACTAATTCACTGACACTACCGGGATACATTTTATCAGATAAACCTGTTGTACTGGAGTGCCCATCATCAGGCAAACTCCAGAGTGGTCCGGGAATACGGGGGAAAAATAAAAAAAGGATAATGGCAATGGGCAGTGCTTTTACAAACAAGTGAGCAACTAAGCGAATATTATCGGTAAATGGCAATGCATTTTGCGGTTTGCGATTAAATGTGCTGAGCATGAGGGTTAAAATAATACAATTCAGAAAGGTAAACAGGCTGAGAATAACATCTTGTGAACGTAAAAAATGAGTAATTAAAATAAAATATCCCAAAAATAAAACGAGAAAAATATTACGTCTATCCAGTTCATTGTGAATTTCTAATAATTTTAAACACACCATAATGGCTAACAGACTTAACGAAGCTTTTTGAGAAAATAAAAAGCCATAATTTATCACTAAAATAGCCAGTGCAATAAAGACCAGAAAAAACCGTATTAAGCGTCCTGGCAGAGGAATAATGCCCAAAGTATGTAAAGTAAACCAGATTAAAATAGCCGTTATATAAAGAGAAATAATGGGGGATATGGTGATTAAATGAGGTAATAAAATAATAAAAAGAATAATGGGCAACAGAGTATGAACACTATTGATAAAATGATTCATATTAAAATGAAAGGGTGATGAACGATGAATCATATTTTTAAATGTCAAAGATAAAGACTTCATCACTTTTTCGCCTGATACATTGCTAATGTTTTGAGGCACTGATGTTGATGTGCCTCACCCTGAGAGATATTAACTGTTTTATCAGGCAACATTAGACCATATCGATCTCCCTGTGTTTCCGCATCAATAATTAACCGGCATAATTGACTCAGACGTTGTTCAATACCCCCGCTAAGTTCTTTCCAGTTTAACCAATATTCATAATTATTAGCACCGGAAAAGGTTTTACTTAAAAGTCCCTGTTCACGAGCATACGCTTTCCAGTGAATATGTTTCAGGGACTCACCAGGTTGATGGGCTTTAAAACCACTAAAATCATCGAAACCCCGGCCTAGTGATCCCTGACCTTCGCTATCTGAACCACTTTGTGGTTTATGTAAAAAAGGCGGTGCTGGATTGGGATAAACAATGGCGTCAGAATTAAGCTGAATATTTGCCCATGCACGAAAAAGTCCTAAGGGGTAACAGCTTGAAATAGTGATAGGTGATAACTCAAATGGTCCACGTTGACTGGTGGCATGAGACAGGTGCAATATTGTTTTGTCTTTAAATGGGACATCGACAAGTTCTGCTGAACGTGTAGCAGAGGACAGGCTGTGTTTAGTGCTAGAAAATTTTACTGCAATAGAATAATTACTGAGTTTATTGCTTAAAATTTTATGCTGGGATAATTGCTTAATAGCCAACGGTAAACTGATTGTCTGATAACAAAAAACAGGTTTAACATGGGCGATAGAAAATTGCAGACCAAGTAGATTCTGCTGAGTCATGTGCATAGAGACCAGACCAATACCAGTGAGTAAAAAAGTGAAAAAAAAGACTAAAGAATTCATCAGTGTTCCCCTTTAAATCAACAGTGTTTTAAAAAGGTGCTTGTAGATGCGTCATTCCAACTTGATTAAGGCATAACTCAAGTTT
>JAHXIM010000450.1 GCA_025655635.1 gamma proteobacterium symbiont of Lucinoma myriamae
CTTCGTTTTACTTGCTTGTTCACTTTTTAATCCTCAATTTCATTTAGTTTATATGAAATTGAGTGTCCTGGTTAGTGTAACCACATCACTTTGATAAGTTTATCCAAAGCAGCAAAACCAAAAGCCTGAGCAACGGCACCGGACTTGGATTAGCTATCTGTCGCGAAATTATAACAGCTCACAAAGGCCGTATCTGGGCAGAAAATGATAAAAAAGGGGGAGCTGTTTTAGCTTTTTCCCTTAGAACTCATCCTTTTTCATAATTGAAGAGCAGTGATTATCAGGACTGTAGGAAGATTTTATTACAAAATAATTTGTATTGTTTATTATTGGTTGAGTATCCTGGAGGGAGCTCTTTTAAGGAACAAAAAAGTTACAATAAAAAGTAAAACAATGGGATAATTACCCCAAAACACATAAGGAGTTGTGCCTGTTCTGGGTTGCACTTTGCCATTAATAACTGCTCTTTTGAATTGCGGGCCTTTGACCCGTACTTTACCTTTAGAATCAATAATGGCTGAAATGCCGCTGGTAGTGCTGCGGATAAGTTCACGGCTGGTTTCCAGTGCTCGCATACGGGCCATTTCAAGGTGTTGATGAGGTGCGAAGGAATCACCATACCAGCCGTTATTAGATAAGTTAATCATAAATTGGGATTGAGGAATATGTGTCATCATATCCTGAGGAAAAACATCTTCATAACACAAGGTAACAACCGCTTTATATCCCTTAATTATAAGCGGGGGTTGATCAGCCTCCCCGGCACTAAAGGCTGACATGGGCATATTAAAAAACTGAATAATACCGCGAATTAAAGAGGCCAGAGGCACGTATTCACCAAATGGTACTAAATGAGTTTTATAATAATAGCCTTGCTGACCGCCAAAGTTAGTCATTGAATTGTAATATTGCTGCGTTTTATCATCAAAAACCGGCAGTCCGGTGATCAGCTCTGTTTGTGTTTTTTCTGCCTGCAGAGTCAGATTATGATAAAAACCACTTTCTAATGTGTGATAAAACACGGGGATGGCATTTTCCGGCCAGACTATCAAGTCATTGCTTTGCCACTGATCCTGACTCAATGAAATATAAAGCTGCTTGGTTTTTTCCAGTTGCCAGCGATCCCATTTTACTGTCTGGTTTACATTACCCTGAATCAATGCCACCGACAAAGGTTTGCCCTGGGGTTCACTCCATTGAATTTGACTCCATAGCCAGCCACTGCTAAAAAGCAAGCCAATACTGATAAGACTGATAGCGGGCTTGATTCTGGCTATCAATAATGCTGCGCTAAAAGCCGCCAGCAATGAGAGTCCATAGATCCCCATAATCGGGGCAAAACCAGCAAAAGGGGTCTCAATTAAAGGATAGCCTAATAATATCCAGGGGAAGCCGGTCAGCAGCCAGCTGCGCAGCCATTCAAAGAAAACCCACAGCACAGGCAGATAAAAAAGGCTCAGATACGTCTGTGGAATACTCTTGCTTTGCCTTATTTTAAAGACACTCCAGGCAAAAAAAGCATAGAATGAGGATAGTAATAAAATAAACCCGCCGGTAAAGAACCCCGCTAAGGACCAGTGAGCCGCACCAAAATCATGAATGGCAACATAAAGCCAGGAAACTCCGACACTAAACAAGCCGATACCAAAGACAGCCCCTTTATAAAAGGCCTCTTTGCCAGTACGAGTATGTAATAGTTGATATAAGAAAAGCACCAGAGGCAGAAAGATCAGATATGAAAATAGACTCGCCCTGGTATTAAAGGGTGCAAAAGCTACAGGAACTAATGCACCAGAAAGAAATACAATAAACCAGGCTGAAATTCCCTTTGTCAGCCATTTGCGTAAGCTTTCTGGTAATAATTCAACCAGACTTTTATTACCAGCCTTATAAGCTGTTGTATTAGCAATAAATTGAGACATTTATGATCGAGGTGAACCTGTCACAGAGATTCTAATAACTCTAAGACTATAAATACGGCGATGATCAGCACGAATTATTTTAAACAAAAAGTTGCCCAACTCAATTTCTTCGCCTCTTTGCGGCATATAAGCAAAGGCATTCATAATAATACCGCCAATAGTTTCAAATTTATCATTGTTAAAGTCTGATTTGAAAAATTTATTAAATTCTTCAATTTCAGTTAAAGCCTGAACGGTATAAACCCCTTCACCCTGAGAAGTAATATTGCTCTCTTCCTCCACATCATGCTCATCTTCTATTTCACCAACAATTTCTTCCAAAACATCTTCAATAGTCACCAGACCAGAAACTCCACCATATTCATCAACGACCATAGCCATGTGATTACGCTTGGAACGAAAATCCCGAAGTAAATCATTGAGACGTTTGCTTTCCGGAATAAAGACTGCCGGACGCATATATTCTTTTAGATCCAGATTTTTGTGATCTTCATTGGCAAAAAAGTTAAGCATATCCTTAGCCAGAATAATGCCTTCAATATCATCACGATTATCACCAATCACAGGAAAACGGGAGTGAGCAGATTCAATAATGCAGGCTAAAATATCATCAGCGTTGGCATCATGCTTAATAACAATCATCTGTGAGCGCGGTATCATGACTTCACGCACCTGCATATCAGTCACTTCCATCACGCCTTCGATCATGGAAAGGGTTTCACTGCTGATCACATTACGCGACTGAACTTCACGTAAAATTTCCATCAGGCGGGATTTATCAGCAATTTCGCCAATTAAGGCGTGACCTATTCGTTTTAGTAAATTTCGACTTCTACCGAGTATAGTAGAAGTCTTACTAGGTCGTTCTTCTTTCATGTTTTAAACCAAATGTAATATATTGTGTACGAATTTTACATGAGCTCTGAACAACATGCAAAACCAGACAGGACTATTGATAGGGATCAGCAATCGTTAATTTTTTTAGTATTTCAATTTCCAATGCTTCCATCTCCTGAGCTTCATCATCATTGATATGATCATAGCCTTTGAGGTGTAATACACCATGAACAACCATATGTGCCCAATGTGCTTCTACGGTTTTGTTCTGCTGCTGTGCTTCTTCAACAACGATATCATGACAAATCACTAAGTCACCCAGTAATGGCAGCTGTATTTCTACAGGCGCATCAAATGGAAAATCTTCATAGGGGAAAGAAAGTACATTAGTAGCCTTATCTTTATGACGATAGGTTTTATTTAAAGACTGTATTTCATCTTTGTCCACAATACGGATAGTCAATTCATATTCGCTATTCACTGATTGATGATGATTTTTTTTTTGCTGCGCTTCTATGCTGAGAGCCTGTCTTACCCAGAATTCTATTTTTTCATTATCTGGAATACTGTCAGAAGCGCAAGCAGAGTCAGAAACAGATTTAGCAGTAAGAGTATTTTGTAAATCCAGATAAAGTTCAAAGTCACTGCTCATTATCTAAGTTCTTTTTTCGAGCGTGTTGAGCCGGCTTGCTTTTCTTCTAATCGATCATCCTCTTCATAGGCATCAACGATCTTCTGTACCAGAGCATGTCTGACCACATCTTTAGAATTAAAATGTGTAAAGCTGATCCCTTTTACTTTAGATAACACATCAATGACATGTTTTAAACCCGATGCTCTGCCGCCCGGTAAATCGATCTGTGTAATATCACCCGTGACAATAGCAGTTGAACCAAAGCCGATACGAGTAAGAAACATTTTCATTTGTTCACGTGTGGTATTTTGTGCTTCGTCTAAAATAATAAATGATTCATTCAGACTTCTACCACGCATAAAGGCAAGAGGTGCCACTTCTATCACGTTGCGTTCGATCAGCTTAGCCACTTTTTCAAAACCCAGCATTTCATACAAAGCATCATAAAGCGGTCGCAAATAGGGATCAATTTTCTGTGATAAATCACCCGGCAAAAAGCCTAAGTTTTCACCCGCTTCAACTGCCGGACGAGTGAGTATGATTCGCCTCACCTGATCACGTTCCAGTGCCTGCACAGCACAGGCAACAGCCAGAAACGTTTTTCCGGTACCGGCAGGACCAATACCAAAATTAATATCATGCTTCTGTACACGTTGTAAATAATTCTGCTGATTTTTACCGCGAGGTTTGATTAAACTGCGACCCGCCAGAATTGAGACTTCACCCTGCTTATCATCAAACGTTTTATCTGAAATATTATCTTTTACTTGCTCCTCGATACCTGATTCCTGTAAAAACAGATGCACACGTTGAGGATCAAGCACTGTATTTTTGCTTTCTTCATACAGGGCTTCTAACACGGCAATTGCCGCATCTCTGTCATCCGGCTTACCGGTGATTTTAAACTGATTGCCCCGATTGGCTATTTGTACAGCCAGGCGGCGTTCAATTAATCTCAGGTGTTCATCAAGTTGTCCGCAGAGATTAACAAGACGGGTATTATCAACGGGTTCAAGAACAAGTTGTGTTGCTTTTATTTGAGCTGTTTGAGATGCCATTCTTTTTGTCACTTTTTTCCCCATTAGTTAAACCAGTTCACCACGCAATGAGTTACGATACGCATCTGTTATTTTAACCGGGATGATCTTACCCACTAAATCCTGTCCTTTGGGATCAAAATTAACCACTCGATTATTTTCTGTTCTACCAGCCACTTCAGAGGTATCCTTCTTCGATACTCCATATACTAACACCTGTTGAACAGTGCCGATCATTTGTTGTGAATATTCCATTGCAAAGTCATTAATGCGTGCCTGCAATTGACTCAAACGTTCTTTTTTAACTTCCATAGGCACATCATCAGGCAGTGATGCAGCCGGAGTACCCGGTCTGGGGCTATAAATAAAACTAAAACTCTGATCAAAACGTAACTCTTCGATTAACTGCATAGTTGCCTGAAAATCTGCTTCAGTTTCACCGGGAAAACCGACAATAAAATCAGATGATATATAGATATCCGGGCGAGCTTCACGAATACGTCTGATCTTGCTCTTATATTCCAGAGCAGAATGACCACGTTTCATCATACTTAAAATTCTATCAGAGCCGCTTTGTACCGGCAGATGCAGAAAACTCACCAGCTCCGGTACTTCACGATAAACTTCCACCAGACTATCTGAAAACTCATTAGGATGTGAGGTGGTATAGCGAATCCTTTGAATACCCTCAATTTGAGCAACATAGTGGATTAACATTGCCAGATCAGCAATATCTCCCTCATGAGTTTCGCCGCGATAGGCATTGACATTCTGCCCCAGTAAATTCACTTCTACCACTCCCTGATCGGCAAGTGAGGCCACTTCAGCCACCACATCATCTAACGGACGGGAAATTTCTTCACCACGGGTATAGGGAACCACACAAAAGGTACAATACTTACTACAGCCTTCCATCACAGAAACAAAGGCACTGGGGCCTTCAGCACGAGGTTCGGGTAAATTATCAAATTTTTCAATTTCAGGAAAAGAGACATCAATGACCGGCTGGTGAATTTTTGACACTTCATCCAGCATCTGCGGTAAACGATGTAATGTCTGCGGGCCGAAGACTAAATCCACATACGGCGCTCGCTGACGGATCAGCTCACCTTCCTGACTGGCCACACAGCCGCCTACACCAATAACAATATTGGGATTTAATTCTTTAAGCTGACGAAAACGGCCCAGTAATGAAAACACTTTTTCCTGAGCTTTTTCCCTGATAGAGCAGGTATTAAGCAAGAGAATATCGGCATCCTGCGGTTCCTGCACCTGCTCCACCCCATGTGATTCACGCAGAACATCCGCCATTTTTGCCGAATCATACTCGTTCATCTGGCAACCAAAGGTTTGAATATACAGCTTACCGGGCATCAGGATGCGTCCTCACATTTTTGGGGTATAGGGATAATGTACTAAGAATTAACTTAAGGAGCGGAAAAATAACATATTTTTAGGTTTTTTTCCATTTTTAAACTCAGATCTGCCAGCCGTGCTGATGATGGTTAAAAAATGCCATTATAGATTCTATTGGCGATTTCCTTTCTATTACTTGTCCTGAGTGGATTATTCAACATGATCACAAAGGGATATGTTTCTCCAGATGGGGACAGCATATAACCGGCAAAGCTTGATATTCCTCTGAGCGTACCTGTTTTCGCCTGAAATCGATTTTGGTAATTTCTTAATAAACGATGGTAGGGTTTAAAATGAATCAGCAAACTCATCATCTCACTGGCGGTAATTTTATTTTTTCTTGATAAGCCCGAGCCTTCTTCCAGCGTAAAATCATTAATCCCAACGGTGTTGTGTAAAAACTCAGCAACCACCTGACGGCCTTTTTCAAGATCGGCTGGAGCGCCCTTTTTTTCTCCACCTAAAATAATAAGCAATTGGTTGGCTATAAAATTATTGGAATAAATAAACAATGTCTGAATAATTTCAGACACGGGGGCAGAGTAATGAGTCATTAATTTTTTTTACGCTGGAGGAATCGGCTTATTAATCATATGAACGGGAATATCAATTTTCTCTGCTTTTAAAAAAGCCTGCAGGAGCTCTGCAAAATTTTTCAGGGTACGCTGTGTCTGTTTACCCAGATTGATCGTATACGTCAAAACTTCCCACGTTGACGGATCATGCCACTTTATTTAAGGGCTGAATTTTTTCAGTTAAATTCCATGGCATAA
>JAHXIM010000411.1 GCA_025655635.1 gamma proteobacterium symbiont of Lucinoma myriamae
ATAGTCAAAGTGAGTCTTATACTAATAATGAACTATTATTTATCTTATAATGGTAAATAATAACACAGCAACTACACAATGATTGGTATCGTGTATTTTTTAATTAAACTAATTTCATGTTTTTTGTTTGGGTCGTGGTCTTTTTAATATAAAAATGTTCTGTGATTGAAAATACTACAAGCTCTCTTGGGTTGATAAATTAAAATTATAAAAGAAGTTGTTTTTAACTAAAATAGAGGCTGACTTGTCAGGGAAAAATATTATGGAATGTTTGATTGAAACGAAATGGTTTTTATGCCTTAGAATTTTATTCTAAGGCGTTGATTAACAGGGTAATATTAAATGAAAGCAGTGATTTTGGCAGGTGGATTAGGAACTCGCATAAGTGAAGAGACTGGCCTGAAACCAAAGCCAATGATTGAGATTGGGGGCAAACCAATCTTGTGGCATATTATGAAAAATTATTCTGCTCATGGAGTCAATGAATTTATCATATGTTGTGGATACAAAGGCTATCTTATTAAAGAATACTTTGCTAACTACTTCCTTCATCAATCTGATGTCACTTTTGATATGTCTCAAAATAGTATGAAAGTACATGAAAAAAGAGCTGAACCATGGAAAGTTACTCTTGTAGACACGGGTGAAAATAGTATGACTGGAGGTCGTCTAAAACGTGTAGAAGAATATATTAAGGACGAAGATGAGTTTCTGTTTACTTATGGAGATGGTGTTGGTGATATTGATATTACAAGAAGTATTGAATTTCACCGTCAACATGGAAAACAGGCTACTTTGACTGCCACTTATCCTCCAGGTCGGTTTGGTGCTTTAGAAGTCAAAAGTAAGCAGGTAATGAGTTTCCAGGAAAAACCAAAGGGTGATGGAGCTCTGATTAATGGTGGTTTTTTTGTACTTTCTCCACAAGTTCTAGAACGAACTACAGGTGATGACTGCGTCTGGGAGCAACAACCATTAATGGGGTTGGCGGATGATGAACAGTTAATGGCTTATGAACATACGGGATTTTGGCATCCTATGGATACTCTCAGAGATAAGAATTACCTGGAAAATCTTTGGCAATCTGGGAATGCACCATGGAAAATCTGGGAATAAGAATGGTTGATCAAAAATTCTGGAAAAATAAACGAGTTTATTTAACAGGTCATACAGGTTTCAAAGGAAGTTGGCTGTCTTTATGGCTACAAGATTTAGGTGCAGACGTTAGAGGGTTTGCTTTAAATCCACCAACATCGCCAAGCTTATTTGAAGATGCAGAAGTGATGGAAAAGATTGAATCTGAGATTGGTGATATTCGCAATAAAGAACAGCTACAAAAAAGTATGGTTGAATTTAATCCTGAAATTCTAATTCATATGGCAGCGCAGTCTCTTGTGAGATTATCATATCAAGAACCGATTGAAACTTATGATATCAATGTAATGGGAACTGTTAATGTTCTTGAAGCTGCCAGGAAATGTTCAAATTTACGTTGCATAGTCAACGTAACAACTGATAAATGCTACGAGAATAAAGAATGGGAATGGGGCTATAGAGAAAATGAATCTTTGGGAGGCTATGACCCTTATAGCAGTAGTAAAGCATGTGCTGAACTAGTTACCTCGGCTTATCGCCAATCATTTATGCAAGAAAAAAATATTGGTCTGGCATCAGTGAGAGCAGGGAACGTAATAGGTGGTGGAGACTGGGCAAATGATCGCTTAATTCCAGATATTTTAAGATCGTTTGAAAAAAATAAACCCGTTATAATTCGGAATCCAAAATCAACAAGGCCTTGGCAGCATGTTTTAGAACCTTTAGCGGGGTATCTTATTTTGGCACAAAAACTATTTGAGAATCCTCATGACTTTTCAGGAGCTTGGAATTTTGGTCCAAATGACGAAGATGTCAAACCTGTGGAATGGATAGTAGATAGGATGGTTAAATATTGGAGTAATAATGCTTCGTTCATATTGGATGATAAAGCGAATTTTCATGAGGCCCATTATTTAAAATTAGATTGCTCAAAATCAAAATCCAAATTAGGTTGGACCCCTCAGTGGAATTTGGATATGGCATTAGAAAAAATTATACACTGGTATCAAGCATATCAACAACAGCAAAATATGCAGCAAATTACCTTGGAACAAATTAAAAGTTATCAATTTATAAAATAACATGAGACGTTCATTTGGATAACATGAAGATGAAAATAATTCTCTTAACTGGCGCGACAGGTTTTTTAGGAAGCCACATACTAGAGTCTTTGATAAAAAATAATTATCAGCCAGTGATTGTAAAACGTTCAATGTCTGATACATGGCGTATCGATCATCTTTTAACGCAGGTAAAAATCTATAACATGGATGAGGTTGATCTTGAACAAGCCTTTACAGAGCAAAAAATAGATGTGGTCATACACACAGCTACAAACTATGGACGTATTGATGAATCTATTAGTGAAATAATCGAATGTAATTTGGTTTTTGGTTTGAAGCTTTTAGACAACTGTCTGAAGTTCAATGTTAATACCTTTATTAATACCGATACTTTTTCAAATACAAGCACGTCAAAACAAAAATATCTTAATATTTATAACTTATCAAAAAAACAATTTGTTGAATGGCTTTATCAACAGAGTGATAAAATTCAAATTATAAATTTAAAACTGGAACATATGTATGGACCCAAGGATAATTCTGGAAAATTTGTGAGCTGGTTATTATCTGAGTTTGAAGCAGAAGTACCTGAAATTAAACTTACACTGGGTGAACAGAAACGTGATTTTATTTATATAGATGATGTTGTATCAGCATATATTTTGATGCTCAAGAACATACTGATATTACCTGAATTTAATGAATTTGATGTGGGTACAGGAAAACTTATAAGCATCAAATCTTTTGTGGAAAAATTAAAACAAGTGTATGAAAATGAGATTAATGAAGCAAAATCCTATTTGAATTTTGGTGGAATCCCATATCGTGAAGGTGAAATGATGACTGTCAGTGTTGATAATCAAAAGCTTATTAATTTGGGGTGGAGTCCAAAATTCACATTAGAAAATGGATTAAAGCGTTTGCTTAAGGAAAATAAATGAATATTGAATTGTCGATCTGTATTCCAACGTATAACAGAATGGAGTTTATATCTCAAACAATTGATAGTGTTCTTTCACAGATAAAAGATAATGTTGAATTGGTAGTTAGTGATAATGCTTCTACAGATGAAACAATGAAAATTATAAATCAATATAAAAATAAACATCCGAATATTATTGTTCATGAATTCCCTTCAAATATGGGAGCGGATAAAAATTTTCAAAAGGTGGTTGAATTAACCAGAGGACGTTACTGCCTTTTGCTTGGTAGTGATGATGTTTTAAAAAAAGGGGCAATTGATGCTTTTCTTGGCAATATAAGTGAATCTTCAGCTGATATATGTATTTATGCACGAGATAGGTGTGATGTGTCGTTGGATATATGTCAATTTGAAACATGGTGGACAATAAATAAAAAAGAGCTTTTTTTTGACTTTTCAAAACAAGAAGTTTCAGATTATTTTAATATTTGTCGTTCAATTGGAGGCGTATTTTCCTTTATAAGCTCAATAGTATTTAAACGTGAGTGTTGGGTGGATGTAGGAAATAACGTAGCTTATAATGACACAGCATATTCACATGTGTATAGATTTTTGAAAATTCTCTTAAATAAAGGAACTTTAAAATTAAAACAAGAATCTTTTGTGTATTGTCGTTTAGGGAATGATTCATTTCTTGTTGATAATGAACCGGGAAAAAGAATTGCTTTGGATATTGATGGTTATATTCAATTATCAAATGAAATAGAAAATGAAAATGATAAAAAAGCATTTCTTAAACCATTGATGATTCGTCGATTTTGGTACTATGTTTATTTGTTACAATATAAAAAATATTTTTTAAATGAAGGTGAATATAAATTGTATAGAAATAAAATTTTTTTTCTACTTGAGTTTAATCTATACAAAAAAATATTGACATTATTATTCTTAAATGTACCTCCCCTATTTAATCTTCTTATGAAATTAAAGGTGTTAGTACTTAAGCTTTTAAAAATTCCAGAAGTTTCTATGTGAAAAGTCAATGTGTAGATGTTTTATTCTTATCTGGATTTAAATCAATAGTGAGTTGATTTTAGATATTTAGGAACTGTAATGAAAAAAATACTTCGGAAAATTAAGAGACTCTTTAACGTTGCAATAGGTAAAGATTTTTTTTTAAAAGAAGATTATAAATGTGTTTATAAAAGACTTGGTTCACAATATGGAGGATGGGATATTGTTATCGACCAACTTACTCAAGATTCAATAATTTATTCGGTTGGAGTTGGAGAGGATATCTCTTTTGATCTCGCTTTAATAGATGCATTTGATCTTGAAATTCATGCTTTTGACCCGACACCAAAATCTATCAAATGGGTAAAGAAGCAAGGTTTTACATCTAAGTTCATTATGCATGAATTTGGGCTTTCAGATTTTGATGGTATGCTCACTTTCCGCCCCCCAGAAAATACTGAACATGTTTCATATACAACTTTGGAAAGGCCTAGTACTAATGATGATGCTATTAGTTTGCCCGTAAAAAGGTTGGCAACAATAATGAAAGAATTGAGGCACAGCAAGCTCGATGTTCTTAAAATGGATATAGAAGGATCAGAATATTTAGTTATAAAAGATATAGAGATGACCGATATTCGACCAAAACAATTGTTAATTGAATTTCATCATAGATTTCCAAATGTTGGAATAGATAAAACAAAAGAATCTTTAAAAACACTTAAAAATATTGGGTATAAACTGTTTTCAGTTTCAGAGTCTGGAGAAGAGTTTAGTTTTATCTATAAAGGTGGTTAAACATAATGTTAGTATAGCATTATTAATGCTAGAAGAGTCTCGCCAATTATAATATGGGATTTATTTAGAGTAACAGATTGCGAATGAGAATTTTAAAAGATGGGATAATATATTTTGTAGCTTCAATTTTAGAAAAATCTGTACCTTTTATTCTTTTGCCTTTTTTAACGAGAGTTCTTTCAACGGAAGAGTATGGCTTGATTTCCATATTTACAACAGTTGCTGTAATTTATGGTCTTGTTATTGGTCTTGGATTGAATGCATTTGTACGAGTTGTCTATCACAAAATAAAAAGTCATGAATTTAATAGCTATGTTAGTAATGTTTTAATCCTTTCAATTATATCATTGTTGGTTGCGATTATTATTACTATGTTATTTAAAACTTTTATAATTCAAGTATCTGGGCTTGGAAACAATTTTATTCCATTGGTTATTGTTATGTCTAGTGCTCAATTTGTTATCAATCTTCGTCTAGTTATCTTTCAAACTACGAGGAAATCTTTACAATATGGTAAATTGCAAGTATCAAGGCCATTGGTTGATTTATTTTTAGTTGTTTTTTTAGTATTTTATCTGTCTGGTGGCGGAGAGGAGCGAATTTATTCTCTTGTGATTTCAAATGTGGTTACGGGCATTATTGCATGTATGTCTATGTACCGAGATAATTTATTGGTTTTGAAATTTAATAAAATTCATGCTGCAAGAGCAATGCAGTTTGTTCTACCATTATTGCCGCATTCGATTGCTCTCACAGCCTTTTTTACTGTTGATAAACTAATCTTATCATCAAGCATAGGCCTCTCTATCGTGGGTGAACTAGCAGTTACACTGTCACTAGCCTCACCAGTATGGATAATCACAGAATCAATAAATCGTTCTTTCATGCCATGGTCATTTGAACGATTTAGAAAAGGTGAGCTAGAAAATGTGGTTGGTGCAAGTTATATTTTGTTGATAATCATGTTTCTTATTTGTATTATGTATTCTGCTCTTTTATTTATGTTTTTTGAATTGGTTGTGGGTGAATCATTTCTGAATACATTGGTGCCTGCAATGATACTGATATGGGTTGGATGGTTGAAACTTGCATATTATCTTGTTTTAAAGGGTATTGTTTATTGTGAAAAAACTGTATATTTGGCACTTGTTTCAATATCCTCTGGAATTACATATCTAGGTTTAATTTTGGTAAACATAGATGATCTGGATTTGATAGACATGTCGCTTTACATTATTGTCCTTCATTTTCTTATGTTTGTTGGGGCTGCAATTATTTCTCAAGTGCAATATCCACAACCATGGGGGACCTTTAGTTTGACTAAAAATGTTGCAAAGTTAGTATTAGTACAACTACTACAGCGTAAAAATGACACTAGAAGCGTAAAGTAAGACAGTAATTTAAATTTAAGGTAAGGTATCTTTGGGAATTAACAACAGAACCTGATGATATAGATAATGAAGTTTTTGTTATCAATTGCGCAAAAAAATATGTTAATGCAATCTCAAAGATAACTAATGAAATAAATGCAAGGTTTATTCTATTGTGTACGCCCGTCATGGGCATAAACTAATGGGGTGTAAGTCCCCTGTAGGAGGATCACCGCTATGTAAATTGTATCCAAC
>JAHXIM010000261.1 GCA_025655635.1 gamma proteobacterium symbiont of Lucinoma myriamae
GGTCATTTATATCTCCGGATTGCGAATTGAAGATCATAGTCTGACCTGACTGAAACTAATTGTGAAGGTGGGTTTTAATTGACGTTTACGCCTGTTTGAATACATCTTCCAGAGCTCCCCACTGCTTTTCACGGCGCTCAATATCATCAAGGCTATCGTAATATTTTTGTTTCCATTGTAAATTATTATCAGTCATAATTAATTTCTATTGCAGTAAAAAAAATGTCCACTTCAATTATAGTTTAATTAAAGCAAAAAAAAAGCATAAGGAAAACCTTATGCTTTTTTTGATGATTTAAGCAGATATTTAACAATTATTGTTTTGCTTCTTTTTCAATTTTTTCTGAAAGAAAGTCAACCACTTTAAAAACATTAGCATGACTTTGTGCTAATGTACCATTAGTACGGTATTTACCCTGCACAACGATATTAGGTACAGACTTAATACCATAGGCCTCTGTCATCGCTTTTGCGCGGCGAGTTTTAGCTGCAACCGTAAAAGAACTTAATGCTTTTTCAAGATCTTCACCGCTCACACCATTTTTTTCAAAAACTAATTTTAAATCTTCAAATGAACGTACTTTTTTTCCATCACCATGCATCGCTTCGAAAATAGCAATATGCATTTTATCCTCAACACCCAGTACTTCTGCCGCATAATACAATGTTGCCAGTGCTTCCCAGTTTTTATTAAAAATGGCAGGAACGTTGATAAATTCAACATTATCAGATTTAGTTTCTTTCCATTTATCAATATAAGGCTCAAAACGATAACAATGGGGACAGCCATAGGAGAAAAATTCAATCACTTCAACCTTACCATCAGTAGGTGCGGGCTGAATTTTTGTCAGTACCTCGTATTCAATTCCCTCATCATAATCAGCCCAAGCCAGGCTGCTTAAACCCAGTACCATTAACAATGTAACTATTACGCGCATATTGCTTTCCTTTTTTCTATCATTATTATTTTAAATACTTAATAGCTTTCAGCTAACACTGGTTTAGAACTCGCCTTTTTAAAATAGTTCCAATCATTAACTGAGCTCAATTTGTTGTCTACGGCTCACCATAGTGCCTACAGCTCACCATAAGAGTGTAAACCGGACAAAAACATATTAACACCAATAAAGGCAAAAAGTGTGACAAATAAACCAATTATAGCCCACCATGCCAATGGACGACCACGCCAGCCTTTAGTGAGTCTCAAATGCAGCCATGCGGCATAGTTTAACCAGACAATCAGGGCCCATGTTTCTTTGGGATCCCATGACCAATAACTGCCCCATGCTTCAGCTGCCCACATAGCGCCTAAAATGGTTGCCAGGGTGAAAAAGGCAAATCCTAAGGCAATGGATTTATACATAACATCATCCATCGTATCCAGATCAGGAATGCGATTGATAATCGCTCCATTTCTTCCATGCTGAATCATGGAATCTTTAATAAGATAAGCAACACCCAGCATTGCAGATAGAGCAAAAGCACCATAACCCACGAAATTAGCCGGCACATGAATTTTCATCCAGTAACTTTGCAAGGCAGGCACTAAGGGCTGAATTTCACTGGCACCACGATCACCAAAACCATACCAAAGTAAAAATGCCACGGCAGAGCTAATGACTAATAGAACAAAACCACCCATATTATAGGTTTTACTTTTTCCTTCATAATAAAGGTAGAGCAAAGCAGTAATAATTGAAAATAAAATAAACACTTCATATAAATTACTCACCGGAATATGACCGACATCTACGTGAATAAGATAAGATTCACGCCAGCGCACCAATAACCCCACCAGCCCCATTACTGTTGCCGACCAGGTCATTGCGGAAGCCGTTTTATTAGTAAATTCTGAGCCTATAATCAAACCAATAAAATAGGCGACAGTCGCTAATACATAAAGCGCTGACATCCACATAACCGCTGATTCACCGGAAATTAAAAACTTCAAAAAGAAATTAGTATCTTTTAATGCTAAATCATTGCCATAAAGCGATATGGCAAAAAGACTCAATAATGCAACAGAAATTGAATAGAGACGAACCGGCTTCCACAACCATCCCCAGGCAATAATAGAAATACTGGTAAAGAACAAAATGCCCGCTTCATATACATCCATTAAAGATGAATACTGTTGCCAGACATAACCGGTAGATAATAGCAGAAGTGCAGCCCATCCCCAGTCAAATAAATTGAGCTTGCTCAAAAAACTTTGTTTTTCGAACAAATTGTTCATATCCTGACTTGTCATTGACATATGTAAATACCTAATTTTTAGAAAAATGCTTATCTAAAAGCTGTGATAAGGCTTGAAACTCCAGAGCAAACTCTCTTTGATGACGATCACCAGAGCCTGAGGCAAGAATTTTTGAACCTGATTCACTCTCTGTTTTATTGTCCGGCTCAATAATAATCCAGATACGCTTATGCGCAACATAAAACATCAAAACAATACCGATACATAACAATACACAACCAAGATAAACCAGGTTTTTACCCGGTGACTTGGTGATCTGAAAGCCTGAGGCTTCTTTATGCTCAAATGATTTTATCTGTAAGAAGAAAGGTGCATTATAATTTGTCAGTATACCCATTGTATTGACAAGATCATCATAGTATTGTTCCTGAGTCGGTGTAATATTTTTACTGATATCGACACCATCCTTCTGTAAAACTTCAAGATAGACTGTACCTAAGATGGTTTGCAGCACCTTAAAATAAGAATCAGTGACATCTTTACGTTTATCTTCTGGGACTTTTTCATTAATATCATTCATCACTAAATCAAAACCGCCCTGATTAAATAACTCCACCAGACGCTGCATAACAACAGCCATTTGAGTGATTACCTGTGGATCAAGTGCCTTACTTGACTGTAATGAAAGCTCTGCCGTTTTTTCGGCGATGCGACGCATTTCCTGCTTATTATTTAACAAGCGGCGAAAATCAAAAAAGCGTTTTACACTGTTCACATCATCCGCAGGAATGAAGAGATAACGAAACGGTTCAGAAGTACTGCTGCGCACACCGCTGAGGAAAAAATAGCGACCTTCCTGCTCAACTGGAAGCATATAGTTAATAAATTCCTGTGCCTGACCGGAACTGTCTCGTAAACGAAAAGTTAAACTGGGCCCCATATTCTTGAATTTACGCCCTGTTTCTTTAGCTTTTGGATTAGGCTGAACATTGGATGCCTTAAATTCAACCAGCTCCAGCTTCATATCCCCCTTACTGGTTGGTATAACACTGGATTTACCCACCACTTGTTTAAATGGCATAATCTTTTGACTATTATTTTCTAAAGACCAGGCCTGTAGGTCCATAATAGAGCCGCCATCATCAAAGGATGCCTGATAAATTGCAAAATCTTTATAAAAAAGCGGGTGATTTACAGCAATGGTTTTACTGATTTTTTCACCCGATTCCTTGTCTTGAATGACAATATCACTTTCAAATGATTTCGGCATACCCGATTCATAATGCTCAATACGAAAGTCATTCAGAGTAATCGTAAAGGGCAGCTCCTGTACTAAAAAGCCATCGCGCATCTGTAAAAAAACCAGCCCGGTGGTACTGCCTTCAGGGACATTGGCACTACCACGAAAGGCATGGTTCTCATGCGCTTTTAGGCGGCTAATATCCGGTACTTCTGAGGCGAATAAATCTCTGGTTTCTGGTTTAAGCTGACCGGCCACTTCGCGCAGCTTCAGATTAAAATTGCCATCATATAAAGCGCTCAGACAAATAACGATAATAGAACCATGAGTAAAAATATAACCCAGACGGTTAGCCGAGCCTTTTTTTGCAGCAATGGTTATAACACCCTGCTCATTTTTCAGACGTGACTGATAACCGCCATTGGCCAGTTTTTCCTGGATAAATTGCGCGCTTTTCTGTGGATTATTCTGACTTAACCAGGAACCGGATGAATGCATGAGTTTTAGTGATTTTGCTGACACATTCAGGCGAAATTGGCGCCATTCACGGATCATAGGTGGAGCGTAATGGTAGATACAAACAGAGGTTGAAACCAATAAGAAACCTAATAAGACCACAAACCACCAGGAACTGTAAATATCAAACAGTTCAAGAGAGCGAAACACTTCAAACCAGAAGGGGCCAAATTTAACAATATAAGTATTATAGGGCTGATTTTGCTGCAGTATGGTACCGATAATCGAGGCGATACCGACAACAACAAATAGACTAATGGCTAATTCCATTGATCCTAGAAAGCTTAACAGGACTTTAGAAATACCATGCTCTTTACGATTTGAACGCTGTCGTTCGACTTGATCTGAATTATTATTTTGCTCAGGACTGTTTTCGTGGCTCACGTTTTAAACTCAATAAGTATCAATGTATCGTCAAAAAAAAGGGGTGGTCAAAGACCACCCCTCATTATAAAAGCTATTCGGCAATTTTAATACCACATCTTTTATCAGGATAAAAAACTATGGCTTAAATGCTATGCCTGTAAATACTACGGCTGTAAGCCCTGAATATATGAAGCAACTGCTTTAATTTCCGGGTCACTCATGCGTTTAACCGCATTACGCATCATTTTACTGGCATCATTATCACGACCAACAGGTGTGCTGTCGGTATTTTGTGCTGCCGTACGGAAATCTTTCAGCTGTTTTTCAAGATAAACATTTTTCTGGCTGGCTAACTGAGGATAACCAGAACCAGGATTACCGTTGCCTGCAGGTCCATGACAGCCCATACATGCTGGTACACCAATCTCGGCAATTCCACCTTTGTAGATTGCTTTTCCTGCTTCAACCAAAGCGGGGTCAGCTTCACCCGGCTTTAATTTTTGGCCGGCAAAAAATGCAGCAACGTCTTGCATTGCCTGATCATCAAGAGGTAAGACCATGGCATTCATGGTAGGATCTTTTCGCTTACCTTCCTTAAAATCTTTTAATTGCTTGTAGAGAAAAGATGCACTTTGCCCTGCAAGGTTAGGAAAGTTCGGTGTGGCGGCCAATGAATTACCATCAGCTCCATGGCATGCTACACAGCTTGCAGCTTTTACTTTACCCGCATCGGCATCACCTGCCGCATGCACTACACCCGTTAAACCTGCTACTAGAGCAGCAGCAATAGCAATTTTTTTCATGGTTTTACCTAAATCCTGATGTTAGAAACGTGTTATAAACTTTTGATATAAAGATACCCCCGATCCAAATAAATGAATTCAGGGTAACTTTATTGTAAGTGCTTTTTATAAGCAATTACTTAGCAGCGTTAGCCATATACTCAACAACTTCACGGATTTGAGCTTCAGTCATTTGAGTACCGCCGTTTGGAGGCATAGCGCCTTTACCAGTAAGTACAACTTTAACCATAGCATCGGTACCAGTTGCGATACGTGGAGCCCAAAGTGCTTTGTCAGCAAATTTAGGTGCACCGGCAACGCCAGCATCATGACATGCAAAACATGCGGTTTTGTAAAGTGCAGCGCCATCAGCGAAGGCAGCAGCAGAACCAGCAATAAAAGCAGCAGCAACTAATAATTTAATACCGTTTTTCATTTTTTACTCCAGATATAATGAATTTTGCATCTTTACTAAAATCCAGCTTTTAGTAGCTGAATTACAGAATGATACGAAAAAATTTGGGCTATTTTACACAAAAGAAGAGCTCTTGACCAACATTTGTTCATAATTAAGTGCTAAAATAGCCATTGTATTGATCTGTGCCAATATTCTGCTGAATATACAGACCTAAAAATCAAGTTGATTTTAAATTAACCTTATCATCATTTAACTGAACAAAAACTTAACATGTCACAAAAACTACCAGTAAAGCCTAATCATTACCGTACTGCTGAATTTCTACTCAGTGTGAATAATTGGAGCCAGCTACCGCACGATGATGCCATTGAGGTGGCCTTTGCCGGTCGTTCTAATGCCGGAAAATCCAGTGCGATTAATACCATCTCAAATATTAAAAACCTCTGCAGAACCTCTAAAACCCCCGGTCGGACTCAAATGATCAATTATTTTTCCATTGATTCTAATCGACATCTCGTCGATCTGCCTGGTTATGGTTATGCCAAAGTGCCGATTTCTGTCAAACAACATTGGCAGATTCTTCTGGAACGTTATTTAATTGAACGTTCTTCTTTAAAAGGGGTTATGATGATAATGGATGTACGCCGACCGCTTACTGAGTACGACTGCCTGATGCTGCAGTGGTGTCAAAAGGCCGATATGCAAGCCCATATTCTACTCACCAAGGCTGACAAGTTTAAACGTGGTGCCGCACAAAATATTCTGCTCAATGTGCAGCGCACTCTTAAAACAGACTATCCCGGTACTACAGTACAGTTATTCTCTGCCTTAAAAAAAACCGGAGTCGATGAAGCCAGAGAGGTGTTAAATAACTGGTTTCATTTGGAATAAAAAGATTGTAACTAACCTGAACTCTGTTCAAGAAATAGAGTAAAAGTACGCACTAAGTATTGATATTGCTTGGTTAATGGAAGAAGTGTCTTTGGCATGGATGCC
>JAHXIM010000238.1 GCA_025655635.1 gamma proteobacterium symbiont of Lucinoma myriamae
AATGGTTGGATACAATTTACATAGCGGTGATCCTCCTACAGGGGACTTACACCCCATTAGTTTATGCCCATGACGGGCGTACACAATAAGATTGCCTTTACCATTATCTGATTGAAGCACTCGACTTCTTAAAAAATAGATTTCGGCTCTGTGTTGAGTTGTGCCTTAATTGACGGACAATCCAATGATTGCTCTGTATCAATAAAAATCTCATATTTTTTCTCATTGATGTCAAGACAGTCCATTTTTTTAACTGACTTTCCATTACTGATATATCTGCATCAGAAATCTGCCCGATTTCATCCTGACGTAATCTCAGACGTTGTTTTATGGTTTTCTGTCCGGCATAACAGGAAAGTATATGGAAATGAATTTGCTGTTTTTCAGCAATTAAGCGGAATTTCTGACGCCATTTTTTATCTAAGAAAGTAGCATCGACAATGACTGAATAGCCGGCATTTATTACGAATTCGCTTAATTTCATCAAATGTGTATAGGTTTTATCTGTCGTAGAGTCACTATATAACTCATCTATAACTTTCGAAAACAACCTTTTGCGTTCAATATCAGAGCTCAATTGAATTGCACCGAGTTGATCAACTAACTGTGAACACACCCAGCTTTTGCCACAACCAGATATCCCAAAACTGATGGCAAGAAACACTTTTTCCTTTTGAGAAGAACTTGGCACATAGCTTTTTGCCAGTTCAAGGTAATTTCTTAATTCATCAACAGAGTTTTCATAAGCAATCGATTCGACTGTCTGCTGTTGTAGTCTAAGGGCCGCAACTTTTGCTCTGACCGTCGCTCGATAAAGCAGATAAAATTTAAGTACCGTTAACCCCGAATAATCTCCGGTTTTTAACAAATAGCGATTTAGCAAATGATTGGCAAAAATTGTTTGCTTATGGTCCTGTAAATCCATAATCAAAAAAGCAAAGTCACTCATAGTATCTATCCAGCGAAAGCTGTCGTTAAATTCAATACCATCAAAAAGCAGTATTTTATCCTCTAATAAAGTGATATTGCCCAGATGTAGATCACCATGACATTCACGAATATGACCTTCTTTTTTTCGTGTCAGCAACTGCGAGGAGATTGAATGATACATTGACATCATCTGACTATGTAAAGATGCCAGCATTTTCTGCTCATTGTTATTAACAGGAGTATCACTCAGAGTTTCAAGCAGAATCTTATTTAGTATAGAAAAATTTTCCTCGACTGGTTTGATGACTTCAGGTGTTGAACCAAAAGCAGCATCTGATCCCGCAATATTTATTTTTTCATGAAAATCAGCAACAACATCACTTAGATCATCAATATGATATAACTCGACTTGGTGCTTTTTTAATAACTTATCAAGTAGGCAGTTATGATCAAACTGAACCATTTTTACTGCATAATCAATAATCTCTCCCTGGCCTGACAGACTGAGATTATTGTCTGATTGAGTGATGGGAAGTACTTCCAGATAGATTTGCGGTGCAAATCTGCTATTGAGAATTAATTCCTGTTGACAGTAAAACTTACGTTGCTCAAGATGGGTAAAATCCAGGAAACCAAAATCAACCGGCTTTTTTATTTTGTAGGCAAAACGGCCGGTAAGAAATACCCAGGAAATATGCGTTTCGATCAGTTCAATGTGATCAACAGAATGATCATAGAATTCAGGATTAAGAAAAGCATCAATAATTTTATTCTGATTCATTGCCTGATACACTGTCATTGTTAGAAATACAGTAATAAAACAAAATAGACTCATTACCTCTTCAAGAGGTATTTTTAAATTCCGTCACATTAATGTCTACAAACCATTTTTTCTATCTCAGATTGTGTCACTTGTTTTTCAAACATGATACCCAGTTGACATTGACCCGTTTCCAGCGACTGACTCCATGCTATTTTGCCGCTGGCATTATGCGATTGACCAGAACATGAAATCACGATGTCCAGATGAGTATCACGATCAATGCAGCCATGTGCCTTAAAAGAAAGTCCACCCTGACTGATATCTTTCAAATAGAGTTGATGCTTACCAAGCATATGATCAATGGCAATGGAAACAGGAATATCGGTAGCATAGCGAGTAAATTTACGAGCTTTCATGACAATCCCTCTTAGGAGCCTGTCCGAGATTTATGAAGTGTTTATAATTTTGCTGATTATTCCAGTATAGTCCAATTTAGTGGATTTTCAAATTAATAGCTGCATTTAATGCCAGGAACAACCATAGCAAAAGTGGACGCTCTTACACGAGAGATTATCATCACATTAAATAATCAAAAAATACAATTTTTTAGATGACTAAACTATGGAGCTATTAGCAATCATCCTGTATATTTAAATTGAACAATCAAAATAATGCTTATAAAGAACATTTATTAGCCACAGTGAGCGATTAATGACCTCTCAGACAGACAATAAAAACAAATCACTTAAGCAAACAAAAGCAGCTGATTTAATACTGCAAATCGTTAATCAACTGGCTCTTGAAATGCACCATGGAAAACAGCCTAAGCATTCAGTTAATCTGGATAGTATGCTTGATCGAGATTTGCAACTTGACAGTTTATCCAGAGTTGAATTACTGCAGCGTATTGAACGAAAATTCAAGGTGAGATTGCCGGAAAAATTATTAGCCACGGCGGAAACACCTGGAGATTTGCTGCAGGGAGTAATGAATGCTCCGGATATATCTCCCGGCATACATGATATAACCAAAATTTCCGGGATAGAAATGGCTCAGACTGAGGCCATTGAGACCAATCCCGATCACGTACAGACACTTACCGAGGTGTTGCAATGGCATCTAAAAAAACATCCTCAACGTCCACATATTTACCTCTATGGTGATGAGGATGTACCACTGGTTATCAGCTATGCTGATCTGTTTGAAGGTGCTAAAAAAATAGCTGCCGGTCTGCAGGATTATGGTGTTGAATCCGGGCAGACAGTGACCATTATGCTGCCGACAGGAGAAGATTATTTATTAACCTATTTTGCCATTCTTCTGGTTGGTGCAATCCCAGTACCCATCTACCCGCCGACACGTCCTTCACAACTTGAGGAACATTTACGCCGCCATGCAAAAATCCTGAACAATGCGGACACAGTACTATTAATTACTGTAAAAGAAGCAAAAATACCAGGTCAGCTGTTAAAAGCTCAGGTAAGCAATCTTCGTCATGTCCTGGTAGTGGATGAATTGAGAGAAGAAAAAAATCAGTATGTACCGATTCCAGTACAGGGTGAGGATATTGCTTTTCTACAATACACTTCCGGTAGTACAGGAACTCCCAAAGGTGTTGTGCTGACCCATAATAACTTATTAGCCAATATCCGTGCTATGGGACAAGTGGTTCAGGCAAGCTCCAATGATGTTTTTGTCAGCTGGCTGCCTCTATACCATGATATGGGGCTGATTGGTGCCTGGCTTGGCAGTCTGTATTATGCCTCACCTTTGGTACTCATGTCGCCGCTGACATTTTTAACCCATCCCTCACGCTGGCTTTGGGCTATCCATAAGCATAAGGGCACGCTTTCAGCAGCGCCTAATTTTGCTTATGAATTTTGTTTAAGTAAAATCCAGGATGATGATATAAAAGAACTGGACCTCAGTTCCTGGCGAATGGCTTTCAATGGTGCCGAGCCTGTTAATCCAAAAGCCCTGCGAGATTTTGCCAGCCGCTTTAAGCACTATGGTTTTCATTCTGAAGCGCTATCACCCGTCTATGGTCTGGCTGAAAGTGCTGTTGGCCTTGCTTTTCCACCTCCTGGACGTGGTGCCCTGATCGACTGTGTACAACGTGATGCTCTGCAGCTTTCAGGCATCGCTCAGGCAGCAACTCAGGAACAAAGCAAAAATGACTCCTGTCTTGAATTTGCAGCCTGTGGTCAGCCTTTACCCGGCTATCAGATCCGTATTGTCGATCCATCAGGTCGTGAATTGCCTGAACGCCGCGAAGGCCGTTTACAATTTCAGGGCCCGTCAGCAACCAGCGGCTATTTCCACAACCCCGCTCAAACCCGTCAATTATTTGATGGCGAGTGGCTGGAAACCGGTGATCTGGCCTATATGGCTGCTGGTGATATCTATCTGACCGGTCGAAGTAAAGAAATTATTATTCGCGCCGGACGCAATATCTATCCCTATGAAATAGAACAGGCAGTGGGAAAAATTCCCGGCATACGAAAAGGCTGTGTTGCTGTATTTGGTACCCATGATAAAGGCACTGCAACTGAACGAATTGTCGTGCTGGCCGAAACAAGAGAATCTGATGAAAAAATTCTGCAGCAATTACATACCTCGGTGGATCTGGCAACTTCCGGAATATTATTGGGCAGTAGTCCGGATGAAATACTATTATTACCGCCCCATAGCGTACTCAAAACTTCCAGTGGAAAAGTTCGTCGAACGGCTTGTCGTGATCTCTATGAACAGGGGCAGATAAATCGCAGCCATCGCTCAATTGGTCTGCAGCTGCTGCGAGTAGCTGCCACTAGCATAAAACCGCAATTAGCAAAACTTTGGCATAAAAGTCATGAAAATCTTTTTGCACTATGGGCATGGATTACTTTTTCCATTTTGGCACCAATTACCTGGTTCACAGTCATTTTATTACCGCTCTATTCCTGGCGCAGGGGTTTTATTCGCAAAGTGATACAGCTGTTTTGTTTAATGACAGGTACACCTTTACGGGTTTATGGGGTACGAAATCTGCCATCTGATAAAAGTGTCATATTCGTCTGCAATCATGCCAGTTATGTGGATGGTATTATACTCATGGCAGCTTTGCCGGAGTCATTCAGTTTTGTAGCAAAAAAAGAGCTGGAAGAGAAATTTATCCCCCGATTGTTTCTACAACGCATTGGCAGCATTTTTGTTGAGCGATTCGACATCCAGCGTGGGGCAGCCGATGCAAAAGTACTTCAGGAGCAGGTGAAAAAGGGACATTCACTGGTTATTTTTCCTGAAGGAACCTTTACCCGAATAACCGGTTTACGTCCTTTCCGTATGGGTGCTTTTACTACCGCTGCACAGGCAGACAAGGCAGTCATTCCAGTCACACTGCGCGGCACCCGAACAATTCTCGGCGCAGCGACCTGGTACCCCAGGCAAGGTACAATAAGCGTGAATATCAGCAAGCCCATTTATCCTCATGATTCTGGATGGAATGAAGCAATCCGCTTACGTGATGAAGCCAGACTTGAAATTCTAAACCATTATGATGAACCTGATTTGGCACAGTAAGTTATTTCCAGTAGCGCTATGAATAAGTTGACAAGAGTAAGATTAATGCCTAGATTTAAAGTACGTTAGATAGGAGTCTAGCTGATGCATTATTTCCTTAATAACCTGAACATAAACAATTACAGAACAAACTCATACCTGATTGTTCTTGTTTTATCCTGTCTATTACTAACATCGTATTCTACCCAGATATCAGCCTCTTCATCGGAGGATTTAAATTATATGAAAAAACGCCAGAAAATGGTTCAACTCATTGAAGATGATGTCAAACGTACCAGTGTCTATCTTGATAAAGAAGCACTCGATCCAAAAGTCATGCAAGCTATGAACACAATTCCCAGACATAAGTTTGTACCAGAAGGCTGGCGGGATGATGCCTACCAGAATAACCCCCTGCCCATAGGACATGGTCAGACAATTTCTCAACCCTATATAGTCGCCATTATGACCGACTTGCTGAAACTGTCTGAGCATGACAAGGTATTGGAAATTGGCACTGGATCCGGTTACCAGGCAGCGATCCTGGCCAACCTGGTTGACCAGGTTTACAGCATCGAAATAATTGAGCCGCTGGGCCTGCGAGCGGCTCAATTATTCAAGCAGCTGGATTATAAAAACATCAGCTCAAAAGTCGGTGACGGCTATTATGGCTGGGAAGAACACGCTCCCTTTGATGCTATTATTGTCACTGCGGCTGCCAGCCATATTCCACATCTCCTGATTGAGCAATTAAAACCCGGTGGACATATGATGATCCCTGTGGGCAGTCATTTTATTACCCAGCAGCTGTTATTGGTTACTAAAGCCGAAGATGGGCATATCACGATCAGACAGATACTACCTGTGCGTTTTGTGCCTCTGACAGGTGACCATTAAGAACGAATCACACTGCCGGTGAAGGATTAATATGTCTCAACGTATCCCTTTATTTTCCATCAGTCTGCTGTCTGCCACAGCACTGGCTTATGAAGTGTTATTAATGAGACTGTTTTCCATCATTCAATGGCATCATTTTGCTTATATGATCATCTCTCTGGCTTTACTGGGCTATGGTATCAGCGGCACACTTATCGCTCTTTTTCAAAAACAGCTGTTAAAACACTTTAATTTTGCTTATCCAGCTTTGCTGATTCTATTTAGTCTATCTACCCTGATCTGCTATCTGATTGTACCAATGCCATTAACTTAAGGAGAACTGTTTCTTTTTCATCAACTTACAGTTATTATTCTTGCTAACAAATAACAATATTAGGGAAAAGAG
>JAHXIM010000528.1 GCA_025655635.1 gamma proteobacterium symbiont of Lucinoma myriamae
GATTTTTGGTGGTAATATCATGATATTTCACTATAATTTCAATGGGTTATGATTATAGACCATTTTCAACTGATTTTTATAGGTTAATAAACCGAATCAAACCAAAGAACAAACCAAGCTGATTACTCAGGGAATACAAAAGGGTATTGCAGCATATAAAAAACAACAAAAAAATAAGGCGCGTGAACAGGATAAATTAAAAAAGAAAATAACGCGTAAGCAGCAGGAGAATATTAATAAAGAAGAAAAGATTGATGCTGAAAGCCAATGTAAAACAAGCTGGCTACCATGGATTTTATTGATAATAAGCTGGCTTGGTATGGCATTATTTTTGGTACTGACAAAATAATCTGTAACTATTGATTATCGTTTAATGTATTATCTCAAAGACCTTAGCATCAGGCGTCCAGTCCGGTAAAACTATTCGTTTAACGGGGTTGTTATTGATTTTGAATTCATGAGTGGCAGGGCGATGAGTATGACCATGAATTAAAGTGCTGCTATTGTATTTCAACATGGCTTGCTCGATGGCCTGTTGATTAACATCGGTAATGTCAGATGCTTTTTCTAAACCGTTTTGTTGACTCTTTTGTCTCATTGACTGGGCAATACTGACCCGTTCCGCAATGGGCTTAGACAGAAACTCCAGCTGCCATAAGGGATCTCTAACCATTGTTCTAAAATTTAAATATTCCTTATCATCAATACAAAAAATATCGCCGTGTGACAGTAAAATATTTTGTGAAGCGATTGTTAATTGATGTAGATCTGGAATTAGCTCACTGCCGCTGGCTTGTTCAAAGGCAGAACCCATAAGAAAATCACGATTACCATGCATGACATAAATATTAGTGCCTGAATCCGCTAATTGTTTGAGCTGAGCAATAGGCTGCTTATAAACAGGTATTGATGCGTCATCACCTATCCAGACTTCGAACAGATCGCCAAGAATAAAAAGTGATTCAATGTTATTGGAATGAGGTGTTTTATTTAAACTAAGACAGGAGTTAATAAATTGATCAAAACAAGCCTGAATGTCAGGTCGTTTGGGATCAAGGTGTAGATCAGAAATAAAAAGAGTTTTCATAAAGAAAGTTGACCTGTTTAGATATTAAATAATAAACAGGTCATTTTAAACTTAATCGATGGTAACTTTCTCAATGACAACATCTTCAACAGGGACGTCAGAATGGAAGCCTGAACTGCCTGTTTGAACACCTTTAATGGCATCAACGACATCCATACCATCAGTGACTTTAGCAAACACACAATAACCCCAGCCATCCTGAGTTTCATTGCGGAAGTTTAAAAAATCGTTGTCTTTGACATTAAAAAAAAACTGAGAAGAAGCAGAATGAGGATCGGGTGTTCTTGCCATGGCAAGTGTGCCGCGATCATTGGTCAGGCCATTGCTGGCTTCATTTTTAATGCTGGCACGAGTGTCTTTTTCATTCATACCGGGTTCCATTCCACCACCTTGAACCATGAAACCGTCAATAACACGGTGGAAGATTGTACGATCATAAAAACCATCTTTAACGTATTGTTCAAAGTTAGCACAAGTCTCAGGTGCTTTTTCTGTATCGAGTTCTATGGAAATTGTGCCATAGTTTGTTTGCATTGTGATCATATTTGTTCCGTATATGTTACTGCTTTAATTAATATAAAAGGATTAAATCTTGCCCTATTTATATGGGTAAAAGTTCAAAAAACAAGGTATTGCCTTATTTGATGACGGTAACATCTTCAATATAAATCGGATCAATGGGAATATTTTGCTGGCCTGCGGTGGCCTGGGTTTTAACTGAGGCTATTTTATCCACTACATCCATGCCGCCGGTGACCTTACCAAAAACAGTGTATCCCCAGCCGTTAATGGATTTACGGGTATGATTTAAAAAATCATTATTTTTGAGATTAATAAAAAACTGTGCAGTGGCAGAATTGGGATCCTGGGTTCTTGCCATCGCAATAGTGCCGCGGTCATTTTTCAGGCCGTTATCGGCTTCATTTTTTATCGGACTCAGGGTCTTTTTACGATCCTGGGCATTGGTAAAGCCACCGCCCTGGATCATAAAGCCACCGATCACACGGTGAAAAATTGTTTTTTTATAAAAATTAATTTCAGCATAATTAACAAAGTTTTTTACGGTTTCCGGAGCTTTGTCAGGATATAATTCTAAAATAATATCACCTTTATTGGTGCTCATTTTAATTTTAACAGGATCAGCAGCAAAGCTGAGCATACTGAAGCTGATTAAGAATACACTAAGAACTAAAAATTTAAATCTTGTCATTGTTGATACCTTAAAAAGAATGTTTATTCGAGATTATTAAACCAAAATCGCTATAAAGTGCGAAGTTTTGACAATATAACGGTTTTAATGCCGTGATTCAAAGGGAATGATTTATTTTTGTCTGTTAATTCATTAAAATTACCTGTTGTTATTGTCCATTTGCAGCAACAATGCAGTAAATATTACAAATAACAAAGCACACTCCTTAAATTAATACAGCTTTCTTACTAAGAATGAGTTATAGAAAATGAGCGATTCAGCTACACGCACAACAGAAAAGACCACTTCAGAAACAAAAGTGGTCAGCAATTTTATTCGTCATATTATTGATAAAGATATTAGTAATAATAAAAATGATGGCAAAGTTGTTACCCGTTTTCCACCTGAGCCAAATGGTTATCTGCATATAGGTCATGCAAAATCAATTTGCCTGAATTTTGGTCTGGCTCAGGATTATCAGGGAGTTTGTAATTTACGCTTTGATGATACTAATCCAGAAAAAGAAGAGTTGGAATACATTGATTCCATAAAAAAAGATGTCAGCTGGCTGGGATTTGAATGGAAGGGTGAGCCCAGATTTGCATCCGATTATTTTGCTCAATTATATCAATATGCGATTGATCTTATTAAAGCAGGCAAGGCTTATGTGTGTTCCTTATCGCCTGATGAGGCCAGAGAATACCGTGGTTCGTTGACTGAAGCAGGCAAAGACAGCCCGTATCGTGATCAGAGTGTTGCTGAAAATCTGGATTTGTTTGCGCGTATGAAGCAGGGTGAATTTGATGAAGGTGAAAAAGTCCTGCGGGCCAAAATTGATATGGCCTCACCTAATCTCAATATGCGTGATCCTATTTTATATCGTATTCGTAAAGTGGAACACCATCAAACGGGGAATGAATGGTGTATTTACCCGATGTATGATTATACACATTGCCTTTCAGATGCGATTGAAGGCATCACTCATTCTCTATGCACATTAGAATTTGAAGATCACAGGCCATTGTATGATTGGGTACTGGAGCAACTACAAACGCCAAATCATCCACAACAGATTGAATTTGCTCGTTTAAATCTTAACTACACGATTACCAGTAAGCGTAAATTAAAGCAGCTGGTTGATGATAATCATGTGCTGGGCTGGGATGATCCCAGAATGCCGACGATTTCAGGTTTACGACGCCGCGGCTATACATCAGCTTCTATTCGTGACTTTAGTGACCGTATTGGCGTCACCAAGGTTGATGGCGTGGTCGATATGAGTACTTTGGAGTTTTGTATTCGTGAAGATTTAGAACACTCGGCTCCCAGAGCCATGTGTGTTATTAATCCTCTTAAGGTGACTATTGAATCCTGGGCAGAAGATGAGGTACAGGAGTTATCAGCTCCCAGACATCCCAAAGATGAATCAATGGGCAGACGTACATTAAAAATGACCCGTGTTATTTATATTGACCGTAGTGATTTTGAAGAAGTACCACCACCCAAATACAAGCGCCTGACGGTAGATAAAGAAGTCCGTTTAAGAAATTCTTATGTGATCAAATGTGAGCAGGTTATTAAGGATGAGCAGGGCGAAGTGATTGAATTACGCTGCAGCCATGATGCGGATACCTTGGGTAAAAAGCCGGAAGGACGTAAGGTCAAAGGTGTTATTCACTGGGTTTCTGAGCAGCAGAGTATGCCAGCAGAGGTACGCTTATATGATCGACTGTTTACGGTGGAAAATCCCGATGCTGCAGCAAAAAAACACGAAGATGATGATAGCCACTTTCTGGACTTCTTAAATCCGGATTCATTTAAGGTGATGGCTAATGCTCGTGCTGAAATCTCTCTGGCTGGTACGCAGCCAGGAGATGCTTTCCAGTTTGAGCGAGAAGGCTATTTTACTGCCGATCCGGATACCAGCAGTGATAAACTGGTTTTTAATCGCACCGTGAGTCTAAGAGATTCATGGGCTAAAGCTGGTAATAAATAAGGCAACGGGAAAATAAGAT
The DNA here is from genome assembly GCA_025655635.1 of gamma proteobacterium symbiont of Lucinoma myriamae. Classification (GTDB taxonomy): domain Bacteria; phylum Pseudomonadota; class Gammaproteobacteria; order GRL18; family GRL18; genus GRL18. Next base: position 4,292 of record JAHXIM010000528.1, read on the forward strand.
ACCATGTTACACATTCAAAACACATTGAGCGGAAAAAAAGAACTCTTTACTCCTATCCATCCTGGTAAAGTGAATATGTATGTTTGCGGTATGACGGTTTATGATTATTGTCACATTGGTCATGCACGGGTGCTGGTTGTCTTTGATGTGATCACCCGTTATTTACGTAAAATTTATGGTGCTGATAATGTCACTTATGTGCGTAATATTACCGATATTGATGATAAAATTATTGCTCGTGCTATAGAAAATGGCGAAGATATTAATACACTGACTAATCGTTTTATTGCAGCCATGCATGAAGATGCTGATGCTTTAGGAGTAAAATGTCCTGATATTGAACCACGTGCCACTGAGCATATGGATGAAATTCTGCAGATGATTCAGATCCTTATTGATAAGGGGCTGGCTTATCAGGGAGACAATGGTGATGTCTATTATCAGGTGAGTAAGTTTAGCACCTATGGTCAACTGGCTAAGAGAAATCTCGATGATCTGCAGTCGGGTAGTCGGGTTGAGGTAGAACAGTCTAAACGTGATCCTATGGATTTTGTGTTATGGAAAATGGCAAAAGAAGGTGAGCCCAGCTGGGATTCTAATTGGGGCAAGGGACGTCCGGGATGGCATATAGAATGTTCTGCCATGTCCACCAATTGTCTGGGTGACCATTTTGATATTCATGGCGGCGGACTGGATTTAAAATTCCCTCATCATGAAAATGAAATTGCTCAGTCTGAAGGCTGCACGGGTCATAAGTTTGTTAATTACTGGATTCATAATGGTTTTGTCCGTGTTGATGATGAAAAAATGTCCAAATCATTGGGCAATTTCTTTATTATTCGTGAAGTGCTGCAGTCCTATGCACCTGAAGTGATCCGCTATTTTATCCTCAGTAGTCATTATATGAGCCCGCTGAATTATTCAGATGAAAACCTGGATAAAGCCAAAGCTTCTTTAACTACCTTATATCAGGCTCTACTTGATATTGACTCTGTCGATGAAAATGCAGACGATAGTGCATTAGATGAGCAGAGTGATTACACAAAACGCTTTGAGCAAGCCATGGATGATGACTTCAATACCCCTATGGCCATTGCTGTATTGTTTGATATGAGCCATGAACTGAATCGTTTGAAAAGTACTGATGTGCAGCAAGCTGGTGTTTTAGCTGCACAATTGAAGAGATTGGCTGAGTTATTGGGGCTATTAGAAAACAATGCTCAGCAGTTTCTACAGGGAAGCTGTTCAGAAGGTGGTCTTGCTGATGATGAAATTAACGCCTTAATTGAGCAGCGAGCTACGGCTAAGCAGGAAAAAAACTGGTCAGAGTGTGATCGTATTCGTGATGTTCTGGATGCGGAAGATATTTTATTAGAAGATACAGCAGAAGGCACTCGCTGGCGTAGAAAATAATATTATTTGTGTGTGATATTAAGTGTGTAAATCAATAAAATAGGCACTTGAAGAATTAATAACATACTTTTATGAATTATTTTTTCTGTGCCGCTATGCCGATATTGATGATGTAAGCCAGCGCCTGATAAAGAGGCAATAGCCCTGGCGGCCAGTTCAGCGATAAATGAAAAAAAGATAATTAGAGCCATGATCTCAAAACCAGGGAAAATTGAATAACGAATTCCTGTAAAATCTGCCAGCCAGCCATAGAGAACGGCACTGCCGGCAATGGCCTGTAATGGTAAAATGAATGCAGTAAAGCGGTTAATAACTGGTATTAACGGCAGTATCACACTGATAATAAACAAGGTGTTAACCAGCTTCATTGTTTGTCCACTACGTGCATTGAGTAGCTGACTCAATGATGGCAGAATAGCTTCACCAGTGCTATTATGACTATCTAAACCATATAACACCGGATAACTCATATAAATAAATGCTATCAGCAAAAGAACATGGAAAAATGGTGCGCCAATATGTTTGGCTATCCAGTGAGAGCCTGAAACAGCCTGGATTTTATGTAAAAAATGTTGATAGGCAATTTCATAGCTAATGGCCATAACGGTATAGCTAATAGTGGCCATCACTAATGTTGGGTGAAGCAATACATCAAGGTAATCCATACATTCCTTTAATTTTATTTTAATATCTTTTGGGCTCTTCTCCGCTTCGATGAGTGAAGAAAGATGCTAATACTCACGAAACCTGTTGCAATATAAAGCTTCTGAAGGTTTTATAAGCAATA
>JAHXIM010000150.1 GCA_025655635.1 gamma proteobacterium symbiont of Lucinoma myriamae
TTTACCTGAAATTGGAAAATCATTAGATACTCGAATTAATGATAATTTTCAGACGTTCGATCCTGCATTTTCAAGTTGATTGGGTATATTCTTATATGCAAATAATAAAAAAACCTATAAAAAGTCGGGTTACTTTTCTGCCAGGTATGATTTTAATCTTAGTTGTTACAGGCTTAATAAATGGCTGTGATGACAAAGCACCTGCAAAAAAACGGTCACCCAAAACCTTACCCGCTGTTGAAGTCACTCAGGCCGAAAATCAGTCTCTAAATCATACCATTACGTTAACCGGTACATTAAAGCCAAAACGAACCATTCACTTTTATAATCAGACTCAGGGCATGTTAGTAGAACTTCCCTTTCATGAAGGTGACAAGGTAAACAAAGGTGATTTACTGGCTCGACTGGACGATACCATTGTCAAAGCCGAATACAACAAAGCCAGTGCGACACTTAAGCAGGCTCGCATCGACTATGGTCGTTTAGAAAAATTAGCCAAAACCAATCTCACCTCAAAAGAATTATTAATCCGCGCTAAGACTAAAGTGGCTTTAGATCAGTCTGAATACAATTTGCAGAAAAAACGCCTCAGCTATACTCAAATTAAAGTCCCCTGGAACGGCGTCATCAGTGAACGCCTGGTTGAACCCGGTGATGTCTTGCCACTGCATACCCACTTTATGAGCCTGATGGATATTTCCAGTCTGATAGTCAATATCTCATTATCAGAACTGTATCTGAGCAAAATAAAGCAAGATGACACGATTACTTATCAAATAGATGCGCTTGGAAAAGAGTCCTGGTCAGGTAAAGTATTACGTATTTATCCACAGATCAATGCCCAAACCCGTAAAGGTATTGTAGAAGTTAAATTAGATCCGATTCCAGAAGGTGCCCGCCCTGGTCAACTCGCCCGAATCAATCTGGTCACAGAAAAAGAATCTGTTTTAGTTATTCCATTATCAGCCATTCGTTATGATCAACAGGGAGCTTATGTTTTTGTTGTGGATACTGATAAAAAAATAACACGTACTAATATAGTTACCGGCAAAAAATATCCACAAAAAATGGAAGTGTTAGATGGACTTAAAGCAGGTGATATTATTATTAAAAAGGGCTTATTCGGGCTTCGCTCTGGCAAAAAAGTAAACGTAATAAAATAAACTATGCTGAAACAAAGCCAAACATCCAGTAATATTGCCGCTTGGGCAATCAGGCATCCAATCGGAGTCAATATGATTGCTCTGGCATTATTGGTGCTGGGTTTATTTATGCTGCAGCGTCTGGGAGTTAATTTATTACCGGACATTATCTTCCCTGACGTCAGAGTTCGCATTGTTGACAGCGGTGTGCCGGCTTCTATTATGGAAGATAAAGTCACCCGCCAGTTAGAAGAACAATTAGCCATTACCGAAGGCGCAATTTCAGTCCAGTCCAGAACAACAGAAAGTCGCAGTTCAATTGATTTAAGTTTCCCCTACGGTACCGATATTGATGTCGCTTTACGTGATGCCAGTAACCGACTGGATCGGGCAAAACGTTTTTTACCCGATTCTATTGAACCACCCGTTATTTATAAGCGTGATCCCTCACAAATCCCAGTGATTGAATTTATTGTCAGTTCTAATCAGAAAACACCCATTGAATTGAGAAGTTATGCTGATTACCAATTAAGCAAATGGTTTATTAATCTGCCAGGTGTTGCCTCAGCCGAATTGGGAGGTGGTTTAGTACGAGAGATTCAGGTCATTCTGGATCAACAGCGCCTGGCCGCTCACCAGTTAAATTTTAAAGACATCGAAACACTGATTTATAATGAAAACAGGGACATAGCGGCAGGCAGAATTTATACCGAATTCGATGAGTTAAGCACCCGTACCGATGCACGTTTTGAGTCTCTTGATGAATTAGCACAGCTGTCGCTTATCAGCGATACAACACAGCAAGTTGATGATGCAGTCAAACTCAATGAAATTGCAGACATTCTCGACACTCATGAAGATGAACGAGTCAGTATCCGCCTTAATGGCCTGGAAGGTGTGAAGCTATCAATACAAAAACAACCTCAGGCCAATACCGTGGCTGTAGTTGATGCTGTTAATCAACGCATTACACAATTAAAAAATGAGCAGCTGATCCCTGAAGATGTGCAGATAACACCCGTCGATGATCAGGCTGTCTTTATTAAACATGCTTTAAACAATGCCTCACGTGCAGCACTCATAGGTGCTTTTCTTGCCATGCTGGTGGTTTATTTTTTCTTAGGCGATCTGCGTCGCACATTAATTATTGGTACAGCCATTCCATTAGCCATTGTGATCACCTTTATTATTATGGAGATCACCGGACTCACTTTAAATATAATGACATTGGGAGGTTTAGCTCTTGGCATTGGTATGCTGGTTGATAGTACCATTGTTATGCTGGAAAACATTTCTCGTCACCAGCAGTCTCACCAGCTGCAAGATGCCGATTCACCTGCACTCGATCCTGCACTGCAAGCGGCCAATGAGGTTAATAGTGCTATTGTTGCATCAACCAGCACTAATCTGGTTGCTGTATTACCCTTCTTATTTATGAGTGGCCTGGCTGGTTTATTATTTAAAGAACTTATCATCACTATCTCGGCTGCCATAGTGTCGTCAACGCTGGTGTCACTAACTATTGTACCGAGCCTTGCAGCAAGATTAAAACAGGTCACACAGAAAAAACCTAAAAAAATATTTATCAGCATTGCTAATGCTTATGAAAAATTTGTGCACTTTATTATTAAACATGGCTGGCTGCCTTTTGTTATTTTGGTTCCGGCATTATTTTTCAGCACACAGCATATTTTAAATGAAAAAAAAATATTTTTACCGCAAATTGATGAAGGACGGGTTTATCTGAAAATTTCCGGTGAACCGGGTATGCGTCTCAATGAAATGAATAACGTGGTGGATAAAATAGAAACGCTGTTACTCAAAGACAAAGAGGTTATTACCATATTTAGTACTATTGGCGGCAGTGTCTTTGGCCGCTCACAAAGAGAGAGCAGCAATTCCAGCTTAATAAAAATTCAGCTCACATCCAGCTCACAAAGAAGCATGACAGCACAACAATGGATTACTTATATCAAGCCTAAAATTAACGCCCTGAATTTGATCGGCATTAAAACACGACTTTTTGTTCTGGGTTTTCGTCTGGGTAAGAGTGATGAAAAAATCAGTATACGTGTTCAGGGTGAAAATCTGCAGACTCTGAACCAGATCGGTAATCAACTGATTGAACAATTAGGTTCTGTTGACGGCATTCGTAATCTGGAACAAACCTATGAAGAAAACCATAAGGAACTTAAATTAAAAGTATTACGTCAGCGTGCCGCCGATCTGGGGATCAAAGCCAGCGATATTGGTTATGCACTGAGAGTTGCTCTTGATGGGGTACTGGTATCCGATTATATCGAAGATGATCGAGAGTATAATATTCGTTTACGCTTATCACGTTCAGCCATGTTATCTAATGATGACTTAAAACATATTTTAATCAAACATCATAACGGTCAGGCCATCTATCTCAACGAAGTCGCCCGTCTGGAATTTTCTGCCTCACCCTCTGTTATTGAACGAGACAATCAGCAACGCGTAGTTGAAGTTACCGCCAGCCTGATTAATGATGATGATCTGACGCAGGTGATGAATAAGGTAGATGAACAACTGCAGAACTTTTCACTGCCTGAAGGTTATTTTCTCTATGACGGCGGCGACAATGAGGCAATCAAAGAAGGCCGGGATATGAGTTTAATATTATTTTCTCTGGCTATCTTTCTAGTCTTTGTTGTCATGGCGGTACAATATGAGTCATTAAAAAACCCACTGATTATTCTTCTGGGTATTCCATTTATGCTCATTGGCGTTGCCGGCGGATTGTATTTTCGAGAACTTCCTGTTTCGATGCCCGTCTGGCTGGGTTTAATTATGCTCTCCGGTATTGTGGTGAATAATGCCATTGTACTGGTGGAACAAATTGGGATTGAGCGCAAGGCTGGTCTATTACTTAATAAAGCCATATCTCATGCCGCCCGTTTAAGATTACGCCCTATTCTTATGACTACCATTACCACTGTCGTTGGTATGCTGCCCTTATCAATTGGTTTGGGTGACGGTGCAGAAATGCTGCAGCCACTGGCGGTTGTGATTGTCTGGGGGTTAAGTTTTTCAATGCTGGTCAGCCTGATACTTATTCCAGTGCTCTATCGTTTATTTCATGCTGAATAAATAAGCCAAGATGATAATACTGTCAGTATTACACTGATTCATTGTAACGTCTTTAACTGTATCTATCGTGACATTAACTCCAGATAACATTGCTTTCATCTTGTTCTATACAAGGGATATCCCTAAGCCCCAATCAAAAACATATTAATTTATAGTCTATACTTTAGCTATTATTCACAAAAATCAGGCTATTATGAAGAAAATTTTTTTCATATCAAACATGATTATCTTGTGTTTGTTTTCTCATATATTTGTATTAGCAACACTGGCTGCAGAACCTCTGAGAATCTCTCCTGAGCAATTAAAACAACAGATTGCAGATAAAAATTTAGTTATTTTAGATGCCCTAAGTTCAGAAGACTATCTTGCAGGGCATATTGAGGGAGCCTTGAGTTTCCCTGTTAATCTCACCTATAAAAATAAAAAAATCAATGGCAAAATCAGCCAACCTGCAGCTATGCAAAAACATTTCAGAAGTAATGGTATAAGAAAGGATTCACAGGTGGTTGTTTATGATAATGGTGAGATTGTCGATGCTGCAAGGTTATTTTGGGTATTGGAAGTTTATGATCTGAAACACGTTAAAATTCTTGATCACGGCTATGATGACTGGCTTAATAAAGACTATCCTATTAGTTTTAAACAAACTAAAACAATACCCAGCCAGTATATTGCATCATTAAATCATATGCGTCTGGCCAGTAAATTTACCACTCAGCTGGCCACACGCAATGTCAATCAAATCATTATCGATGCTCGTAATCTCTCTGATTATATTGGTGAAACATCCACAGCTAAACGCTTTGGACATATTCCAAGCGCCATACATATCACAGCCTCTCACAATCTGCTCGTAACAGAGGGGGTCACCAGCTTAAAACCGCTCAATGAATTGAATCAACTATATCAGAGTATTTCAAAGGATAAGAAAGTGATCATATATTGTGCTATAGGTCGTGTTTCCTCCACCAACTATCTGGCACTCAGAGAGCTGGGTTATGACGTATCAAACTATGATGCATCATGGAATGAATGGGGCAATGATGAAAAACTCCCCATTGAAAAATAATTAACCTTTATAGAGCCATAGCATGCCAAATCAATCAGGACAAAGTTAATATGTGGCAAAAGCTCAGCATTCGCACTCAGTTAATTGCCTTAATGGCCGTATTACTGATCTTTGTCGAACTCAGTACTCTGGCATTAGTTAGCTGGTTTGATCATCAGGAACGCCGAACCATTGCGGTGGAACAAGCACAAACACTGGGACGCTCATTAAATAATGATCTACTCAAAGCACTGTTATCCGCTGATGCCGATGTCTTCTCAGATATTTCTTTTCGTATTAGTGGTTTTAAATCAGTGGATGCTCTCGTATTATTTGATGAAAATAATGAAGCCGTTTTAAGCTATGGAGACTTAGACTATACCAATGAGTTACAGGGTAAAAAACTACTCTTAGGGCAGTCCTGGTTTTCAAAAATGGATCGGTTGTTTTTACAAGTTCCTGTGCAGGCCGATAATTTTGCTTTTGGTCAGGCACTGATTATTATTAATCCTGAACAGTTTCAGACGAAACTATACGAACACTATTATACTTTGTTGATGATTTTTCCCCTTTTGTTTAGTATTGGTCTGGCCGTTGTCTGGAAAATAAGCTCTCTGTTTACCCGCCCTTTTCTTACTCTGGCCTCAACAATAAAAAATAATGACGTACAAAAAAACCAATATCAGGTAATTTCAACCGTTGAGCAAAATGAAGTCAAACTTCTTTTTGACGGCTACAATGAAATGGTCACAAAAATCCAAAAGGAAACGAATTTATTACATTATCATAGTCGACATGACAGCCTGACCGGTTTGTATAATCGTTATGCTATTGAACAGGAAATATTAACCGCTCTTAAAGAAAAAAACAGTTCAAATACATCCCATGCATTATTAAGTATTGACCTCGACCAGTTTAAATTAATTAATGACTCAGTGGGTCACACTGCGGGGGATGAATTATTAAAAATGATTGGCCATCATTTAGGCTGTGATATGACGGCCAATATGACCTTAGCACGAATCGGTGGTGATGACTTTTTTCTATTACTGAAAGATATTTCAAAAGATAAAGCCATTAATTTTGCACAACAATCGGGTAGCCACAGGTTTCTCTCCTACAGCCCCCACACCACCCATCATGCGGGTCCGCAATGGGCGGTTCACTAACCGTAATGAAT
>JAHXIM010000138.1 GCA_025655635.1 gamma proteobacterium symbiont of Lucinoma myriamae
TGCCCATGACGGGCGTACACAATAAAAATAGAATCAATATTGTACGATAATCTATTGTGTCATTGAGATTGTCTTTTTTCAGGGTCGACTAGTTATGCTCATGCCAATGCCATGTTTGCACCACTAAAATCAGATGTATTCAAACTCAAGTGGAGTTCTGACGGACGCTCTGTGGCTTTACTAATTAACGGTATACCCTTTAGTTTTATTCCTCCCGGTGTGCCTAGAGGCTATAGCAAACATTTGATAAAGACGGGTCCCTGGGGACATAAATGGGATGATCAGCTCTACCGGATTATTATGAATGTGTCAGCCTGAGCTGATAATATTCATGAATTAGCCCATAAAAAAAGTGCCTGAACAGGACAACCCTCTTAATATTATTTATCTCTAACCATCCTTTAATAAGCGTTTTAAATCAATAATTGCCGTATTCGCACGTGAAATATAAGAAGCCATCACTAGTGAATGATTAGCCGTCATACCAAAACCACTGCCATTTAATATAATGGGACTCCAGACACTGGCCTGAGTCGCTTCTAATTCACGAATAATCTGCAGAATGCTCAGTCGCGCATTTTTCTTTTTTAACACGGATTTAAAGTCATGCTCTATTGCATATAATAGATAAACCAACGCCCATGAGGTTCCCCGAGCTTCATAAAAGACATCATCAATTTCAAACCATGAAGTTTTCACCACCAGATTATCTGGTGAATGGGTAGCTTGTTGTGCTTGTGCATCTCCGGCTAAATCAGTATTGATTCTTTCCTGCCCGACACTGGCACTGAGTCGTTGTGACAAACTGCCTAGTCGTTTTTCTACCACCTGTAACCAGTCAACCAGATTGTCTGCCCGGGCAAAAAACTGAGCATTTTGTTTTTCTGTATCAAGCAGGCGCCCTAAGTATCCATAAAGGTAATTAATACCTTCCTGATATTTACTTTCAGAAGCAGGCCAGAGCCATTTTTCTGAATCATTATTAAAGGCTGGTTCAGCAAGGGATAAATCTTTGTCTTCTGTGGATGTTGATTGCGCCATACTGAAATCATTTCTCAGTACACGAGCCATATCCCGCACCTGCACCAGCACACCATATTCCCAGTTAGGGATATTATCCAGAAAAATTCCCGGCGGCATCACATCATTACTGAGATAGCCACCAGGCTTATTTAATAAGGTTTCGGTGACGCTAATAAGGGTTGCTGTGGTCGTTGCACCGACTACTTTATTATATTGCTTACCTGACTGCTCATTAACTTTATCAATAACTAATTGAGTTTTCTCTCTGACATTAAAGATAGAAGGTTCTCGGCTCCATAAAAACCCCAAAACGAGCCAAACAACTAATAATGTCATTATTAACAGGCCAACAGACCAGATTATGCCCTTTTCTTTTAGATTTTTGACCTGATAAAGCTTAATCAGGCGAATAAGGTATTGCTGGATATTATCAAACCAGTCGAACAAAATATTAAGCATAATTGTCTTAGTGTGTAAGTTGTTAAGTTGTTAAGTTGTTAAGTTCGAGTGTAGGTGATTTTGCAGGTGCTGTGAAGGGGGTAAACGCTTGTTGTTGACACTAAAGTGTGAACAACAAGCGTTTTTATTCTAATTAAAGAGCTAAAGCTCAGGATTTATTATAAATATGACTGCCTGTTTCCTTAAACTGAACGGATTTTTCAGCCATACCTTCCTGTATTGCTACATTGATATCAGTGATACCGTGCTCAGCCGCATAATCCCGTACATCCTGAGATATTTTCATCGAGCAGAAATTAGGGCCGCACATGGAGCAAAAATGCGCCACTTTATGTGCCTGCTTAGGCATGGTTTCATCATGATAATCACGGGCACGCTCAGGATCCAGACCTAAATTAAACTGATCTTCCCAGCGAAACTCGAAACGCGCTTTAGACATGGCATTGTCCCGCACTTGTGCGCCGGGTACGCCCTTGGCTAAATCAGCCGCATGCGCTGCCAGTTTATAAGTAATAATACCGTCACGAACATCTTCTTTATTAGGCAGGCCTAAATGCTCTTTGGGTGTGACATAACACAATATAGCAGTACCATACCAGCCAATTTGTGCCGCGCCAATCGCCGAGGTAATATGGTCATAGCCCGGTGCAATATCGGTAGTCAACGGCCCAAGGGTGTAAAAAGGGGCTTCATCACAATCTTTAAGCTGAATATCCATATTTTCTTTGATCATATGCATAGGAACATGACCGGGACCTTCAATCATGGTTTGAATATCATGCTTCCAGGCAATCTGAGTCAGCTCACCCAGGGTTTTAAGCTCACCGAGTTGCGCTTCATCATTAGCATCAGCAATTGAGCCGGGGCGCAGGCCGTCACCTAATGAAAAGGCCACATCATAGGCTTTCATAATTTCACAGATATCTTCAAAATGGGTATATAAGAAGCTTTCGGTATGATGTGCCAGACACCATTTAGCCATAATAGAACCACCGCGAGAAACGATGCCGGTAAGCCTCTTTGCCGTTAAAGGCACATGCTGCAGGCGGATTCCGGCATGAATGGTGAAATAATCCACACCCTGCTCAGCCTGCTCAATCAAGGTATCTTTAAAAATTTCCCAGGTCAGATCTTCTGATTTGCCATTAACTTTCTCTAAGGCCTGATAAATCGGCACGGTGCCGATAGGCACAGGTGAATTACGAATGATCCACTCACGAGTTTCATGAATATTTTTTCCGGTCGACAGATCCATCAAAGTATCACCGCCCCAGCGGGTAGACCACACCATTTTTTCAACTTCTTCAGTAATTGAAGAGCTGACCGCTGAATTACCAATATTGGTATTCACCTTAACCAGAAAATTACGGCCAATGATCATCGGTTCAATTTCCGGATGATTAATATTAGCAGGGATAATGGCCCTGCCTCGAGCTATTTCATCACGGACGAATTCCGGCGTCACTTCATCGGGTATGCTGGCACCAAAATCCTGCCCTGGATGTTGTGGATGCTGACGCATAATACCGGCATCACGCATTTCCTGTAATTTGGTATTTTCACGAATGGCAACATACTCCATTTCAGGCGTAATAATTCCCTGACGGGCATAATGCATTTGCGAAACGTTTTTACCTGCTTTAGCCTTACGCGGCGCATGAATATGTTCGAATCTCAGGTGCGCCAGTTCAGGATCATTTTGACGCTTTGTACCATATTCTGAGCTGGGACCTGACAATTGTTCAGTATCTTCACGCTCAATAATCCAGTTATTTCTTAACGCCGGCAGACCTTTAAGTAAGTCAATTTCTGCTTCCGGATCGGTGTAGATTCCTGATGTATCATAAACAGGAATGGGTGGATTTTTTTCTACATTATTATTAGTCTGGGTATCATCTTGCGAAATCTCACGCATAGCTACTTGAATATCAGGCCGACTGCCCTGCACATATATTTTTTTTGAGCCGGAAAAAGGACGGGTGACATCTTCAGATAACTGGCTGGTCTGACGGATAAAATCTTCTGGAATTGCGCTCATGCTTGGCCTTCTAAGTACTTATTTTTTAACAAAAATAGACGAAAGAAAGGTAAGGCCCATGGTTTAATTAATGGTAATAATTCTTTAATCAATTCATAGGGTTAAATGCTTTCCTACGCCGGTGTGAACCGGATCAGGTTCAAAGGGTGTTTCTCGCCCCTTTAACTTAATAGCTAAAGTACTAAAGTACTAAAGCACAATAGTTCGGGGACCCCTAGCAGGTTGAAAGTAACTGAATTTTGATAAAATTTCAAGCACTATTTATTTGCTAAACCCATACAGAATGAGTGTTTATATAAGTTGAAATAATATGACGATGATAAAAATCGAAGAGCATGGAACTCCTCGATACAAGAAATAAATGCTTACAATGCTTCCAGCTTTCTCATACTCGCTGGCAACAATCTTAATTCCACCAGAGCGGTTATTAATGCGGCAAAGAACGAAGCATCTTCATAAAGCATTTGATAGTATTGAGTTTTCATCGTTAGAGCACTGCCAAAGATAATTGCTGTAAATGCAATCATTGAGCCCACTGCCAGAGTTGAAAACCCCGTAATGCCCTGCCCGATAGTACAGCCCATAGCTAACACACCGCCAAAGCCCATTAAGACGGCACCAATTACATGAGTAACAAAATCCTTCACATTAAAGAACCATTCAATGCGGAAGCTTTTGCTCACCAGAGACCAGACAAAAGAGCCTAAAATAACACCAAACACTGACATAATACCAAAGGTCAGTAAGGTAGATTGCAGCCCGGAAGCTACATAACCTGCCGTTTGTCCGATAGGATTAATAAAAGTAAAGGACTGCGGTGATAGTGTCGCGCCCTGTGCAGGCTTACCTTCTTCTGAATCACTGATCATATCCCAGTTTTCATAATATTCTACCAGTGTATACTGCTCACCTTCTTCAACCATATCCACCATCACTGAACTGCTCAGATACCAGCCTGCTAAAACAGCTAAACCAACAACAATACCCGCAAGCCAGTGTTCCGGATTGGTACGAAATGCCTTAGCCCGGAAGATATACACCAGCATAAGCAAGGCGATTATGCCGCCAACAATCAATCTTGTTGTTACCGGGTTTTCACTATTGATAATGGAACCAAGATCCTGCCTGGTATCCAGACTGACTGCCAGAGGACGGATCCAGTCATAAAAAAGGATAGAAAATAGAGTCTGATCACTACCGGGAAATGGTGTGGTCATAAAATAGGCAATCACAGCAATAATAAGAAAGACAATAATTGATTTGATATTACCGCCGCCAATACGAATCAGTGTTTTATTACCACAACCGCTGGCAAGTGTCATTCCAATACCAAATAAGAAACCGCCTAACAGGTTTTCAGCCCAGACAAGCTGACTTCCCCGATAAGGAGGAAAACTACCATCCGCATTCACCATGCCACTTGATTCCAGTATCAACATACCGATAACAGCCACCGCAATGGCTAATAGCCAGGAGCGAAAACGACTGTAATCATCCATATTGACCATATCCGAAACCGCACCCATGGTGCAGAAATTTGTCTTATTAACAACAGCACCTAAGACAAAGGCTACGCCAAAAACAGCCCACAACAAAGTTGACTGCGCAACCAAGAAAGACTCAAACAACATACCACTTCCCTCAACATTAAAAATTTAAACTGAATTAATATTATATTCATTATTAATTTGCAGATAAAGAGCAAGAATAATGCCACTAAATTTTATGCAGCCACTATTTATATTTTAGACACTTTACATGCCTCAAACGCTATGCAATATGCATTTTATAATAGCACAATGCAATAATTTCTTACCACTATTCATCAGGCTACCTTTCAGTTCTAATTTCCTCTATAATTATAGCCACTTTCCAGTTTATCTGGTCTAATATTTTAAATGTGTATATGGCTTTAGATTACTAAGCTGACTAATGGTTATTTATAAGGGTAGCAAAGATGCTTGAAATGAATTTCGAAATCGCTCGTCATAATATGATTGAACAACAAATAAGACCCTGGAATGTTATTGATCCCGTGACTCTGGATGCACTTGATGCTATTCCACGAGAAAACTATGTTTTAGAAGCAATGAAAGAATCTGCTTTTTCAGATGTCGAATTACCCATCGGCCATGATCAAGTCATGCTTTTCCCTAAAATCGAAGCAAAAATTCTTCAGTCTGTTCAAGTACAAAAAACTGATACTGTATTAGAAATCGGTACCGGCAGTGGTTATATGACTGCTTTATTAGCACACCTTGCCGATAAAGTATGCACCGTGGAAATCCATGAACAACTCAGCCTGCAGGCACAAGAAAAACTCGCAGCAGAAGGCTTTGATAATGTCACTTTTGTCGTTGCTGATGCCGCTAAAGGTTTTGATCAGAACGCCCCTTATGATATGATTATTCTAACAGGTTCAGTCCCTCAATTACCCGAAAGTTTTAAGCAAAGTCTTAAGAAAGGTGGTCGTTTATTTGCTGTAATCGGTACAGCCCCTGTAATGGAAGCCACCCTGATCACCCGTGTTTCATCCAGTCAGTACTCTTCCGAAGTTTTATTTGAGACTGAAGTAGCTGCATTAGAAAATGTTGATTATGCTGAGACATTTACGCTTTAAAAAAATCTATGTTACAAATTAATCAACTTAAAGGTGCTGCTGTCAGCCCTAAAAGTGCGACCTTTGAGCAGCCTATCGACCTGTTACTCAGCTGCCATGAAAAAATCATACATTTTTCTTCCGCACTATGTAGTCGATCCTGAAAAAAGATAATCATCATGAATCGATAGATTATCGTACAACATTAATTGTAATTTTATTGTTCCTGATCAAATTGTTA
>JAHXIM010000551.1 GCA_025655635.1 gamma proteobacterium symbiont of Lucinoma myriamae
TACATTTTTTTAACCAAATCGACCAGAAAATCTGCGCTTATTATAACATTTCTGGTTGATCTGGTCACTCAAAAATAGGGATAATTCCTTACATTTCAAATAGATAATATGTTTTTCAGGGCTGACTAAATATTGCCCGGATAAATGATAAAAATTAAGAAAATGGTGATAGACGGGTAGATTTTTTTATTTCTTTTTTTAATAATCATGCATACTAATCTTTTTTTAAAAGGGGACAGAATGCCATTAATTCAATGGAACGATGAATTGAGTGTTGGAATTAATTCAATTGACGAGCAACATAAAAAACTCATTAATATGATTAATGCGTTGAATGACGCGTTGTTGTCAGGACAAACAAAGCAGGTGCTGAGCGAAATATTTGATGAACTGGCCGTTTACACAGTAGAGCATTTTGACTATGAGGAAGAATTATTTGCCCGATACGGGTACTCAGAGTCGCAAGCACATAAAAATGAACACAGTGCACTGACAGAACAAGTTAATAATTTACAGCAAAAAGTGAAAAAAGGTGATTTTATGATTAGTATAGAAGTGATGCACTTTTTAAAAGACTGGCTGACTCAGCATATTTTGAAAACAGATAAAGCTTATGCGGGCTTTCTAAAAGAAAAAGGGGCGATTTAATCTAAGCAGTAATGATTACCTTGATCTATTCCAGGGCATTGCATTAGAAAGTTTATTGAGACTGAATTTATCAAATAAGGTTTGAGAGTCACTTTCCTCAGGCATTTTTTCCAGCATTGATAATAATTCATCACAACTTTGTGGTCTTAAGCGTTGGTCAGGTTCCATTGACCAGTCAATGGCTTCCAGAAGTACTTTACTGTATTTTCGTTTGAACGCATCGACAGCAGGCTTCATTGGATCATTATCTTTACGTTTGTTAGCAGGAGGAGGAGGCGTACCTTCAATACAGCTGCGCATAGTTGCACCAATGGCATATATATCAGTCCAGGGGCCCATATAACCACGTTCGGTGACTTGTTCAATGGGTGCAAACCCCGATGTAGCGACAATACGAGCATCGTATAAACGAGTTTTCATCTGCTCCCTGACGGCACCAAAATCTAATAGCAGAGGGCTGCCGCCCTGACGTAAATGAATATTGCTGGGCTTGATGTCCAAATGAAGTAAATCTTTATCATGTATCATTTTTACCCCGAGTAATAATTGGGGGAAAACCTTTCTCAGTAATTTTTCACTGAGTTTTCCCTTATATTTACGGATATAGTCTTGCATATTCACACCTTTTTCATCCTTCATGACCATATATGCAGTGCCATTAGTTTGAAAAAAGTTAGTTACATCGACAATGTTAGGATGCTTGAGAGTGGCAAGAGTACTGGCTTCCTGAAAGAAAAGTTTACGTCCTTTATTGTAGGATTCCGGGGCAGAAGGATCGAGACTGGCGATATCGGTTTCATTAATCCGTACGGCAAGCTTCTTAGGCATGAATTCTTTAATGATTACTGTCAGGCTTTCATCAGAGACTAAGTGCGCATTATAGACGATACTGAATCCTCCACCACCCAGCACACTGTCAATAATATATTCATCGACCTGAGTGCCGTTAGATAAGGGAGATATATTGTGCTCCATGAGTTCCTGATATTCCTGTTAACTCTTTTTTGTCTAACTCTGATTATAATAAGATAACCATAGAATTACTATCGACTATGTTACAATCATTCAATGAAAGTGATAAATAAATGGAGTCTTTATGGTTAAAAGTATGACAGCCTATGCACGCCGGGAAGAAAAATCACCTTTCGGGGCTATGACAATTGAACTGCGCAGTGTCAATCATCGCTTTTTAGAAATGAATATAAAAATGCCGGAAGAGCTCAGAGCATTGGAAATAAAACTGCGTGAGCGAATTAAGGAAAAACTCAAGCGTGGCAAATTGGATCTGCTAATGCGCCTGCATCTGCAGCAAACAGACAATCAGTCTATCGCGTTTAACCGTGATCTGGCTGAGCAGATTGCTAAGACTCTGCATGATATTGATAAACTGATTTATAATGCAGCTCCGGTTAACGCCATTGATATTTTAAACTGGCCAGGTGTTATGGACAGGCAGGCCATTGAACAAGATGATATAAAAAAATCCCTGTTTTTATTACTTGATAAAACTCTTGAAGAATTACTGGATGGTAAACAAAGGGAAGGGAAGGGAAGGCAATGCACTAGAACAAATGATTTCGCAGCGAGTGAGTGAAATGCGTAAACTGGTAAACATGATACGCAAGCAAATGCCGCAGTTGTTACAACTGCAAAGAACAAGGCTGGAAGAAAAATTACAGACCTTAAAAGCTGATATGGATAATGATCGTCTTGAGCAGGAAATGGTTTATATCGCTCAAAAAGCTGATGTTGCAGAAGAACTTGATCGCCTTGATACCCACCTAGATGAAATAAGCCGGACTATGGACAGTGATGAAGCAATTGGCAGGCGTTTGGATTTTCTGATGCAGGAGCTTAATAGAGAAGCAAATACTTTAGGCTCTAAATCCATAGCAAAAGTGATGACTCAGGCTTCAGTCGATATGAAAGTGCTGATAGAACAAATGCGTGAACAGATACAGAATATAGAATAAAACTTTTTTTTATTCTTATTCATATAAACATGAGTCGTGTGAATATGAAAAACGATAAACTAATAAATCTTAAAATAGAGAAGAAATATGTTTAATCATAGTCCTGAGACGAATTGCGGCATGTTATATGTTATCAGTGCCCCTTCAGGTGCTGGAAAAACCAGTCTGGTTAAGGCCTTGCTGGAAGAAACCGATCTGATTGAAGTCTCAGTTTCTTATACTACCCGGGCACAGCGTCCTGGTGAACGTGAAGGTATTGACTATCATTACATACAATATGATACCTTTAAGCAAATGATCACAGATGGACAGTTTATTGAACATGCAGAAGTGTTTGGTAATTTTTACGGTACATCCAAAATGAAAATTAAAGAAAAACTCAAGGCCGGCATTGATATTATTCTGGAAATTGACTGGCAGGGTGCACAACAAGTTAAAGAGCAATTTGAGCATTGCACAATGATCTTTATTTTACCACCATCTCGTCATGAACTATTATCACGTCTCAAAGAACGAGGCCAGGATGCCGATGAGGTGATTAATAGTCGAATGAATGAAGCCATTGAGCAATTGTCACACTATAGTGAATTTGAATATTTAATTGTCAATGACCAGTTCTCTCATGCTCTGGGAGAGTTAAAAGCACTAATCTATGCTTTTCGATTACGTCAAACATCACAATGCAGACGTCACCAAAATCTTATTAAAGCACTGTTAGCCTGATATTTTTGTTTTTCACGCTTTAAATTTAACTTGTGCAGGAGTCGCCTATTTAGTACAATGATTGGTTTTCTATTGCATAAATAATATCAGCAACTATAACATATTCTATAAGTTGCAAAGATTCAGGGGTATAACACCAATGGCACGAGTGACAGTTGAAGATTGTCTTGATAATGTACAAAATCGTTTTGAATTAGTAATGGTTGCAGCTAAGCGTGCTCGTCAAATTTCCAATGGGCAAGAGCCTTTAGTTGATGAAGAAAATGACAAGCCGACAGTAATTGCTCTAAGAGAGATTGCTGAGGGGAAAATAGGTCCTGAAATTCTGGAAGAAGTTTCAGCTATGGCTCATATGGGTGTATCTCTGACGTCAGTAGAAGAAGTTGGTCAAGAGATGACCGGCGAAGAATAACCATTGTATTGGCTCTTATCTGAACTGTTATAAAATCAGGGCTGTCCATCCGCTCAGGGCTGTTTTCGGCTAAGGCTACTCCATTCATTAATATCTGACAGGGACTCTCCCATTTGTTTCTAATCAGTGATTTGTGTGCAATGCTCAATACTTATCTGGATAAAGATAAGGTGAGTGCAGTCTATCATGCGTATTTATTTGGCGCTGAGGCTCATGAAGGGCAGACACGAATGACGGGTGAGCCGTATATCTATCATCCTATTGCTGTAGCTCGAATCCTTGCTGAAATGCGTATGGACGAAAAGACGCTGATTGCTGCTATTCTGCACGATGTTATTGAAGACACCGAAACCCATAAAGAACAAATTGCCTCACTTTTTGGTCAGGAAGTTGCCGAAATTGTTGATGGCTTGACCAAACTGAATCATATCCACTTTGATAATAAGCTGGAAGCCAAGGCAGAAAGCTTTCGTAAAATGATCCTTGCTATGGTGAAGGATATTCGTGTTATCCTCATTAAACTAGCCGATCGACTCCATAATATGCGTACACTGGGCATTATGCGCCCGGAGAAAGCCCGCCGTATCGCTGCTGAGACATTGGAAGTTTATGCACCGATCGCCAATCGTCTTGGTATGAATGTACTGCGGCATGAGTTGGAAGATTTAGGTTTTAAGGCCTATTACCCCATGCGTTATCGAGTCCTGAAAGACTCAATATTGAAAACACGGGGTAATCGAAAAGCCATCGTTCAGAAAATTCAGGATGCTTTGGAAAAGCGCCTGCTTCATGAAGGCATTGAATGTCAGGTTCTGGGACGAGAAAAGCACCTGTATAGTATTTATAAAAAAATGCAAAGTAAGCAGCTGCAGTTTTCAGAAGTTTATGATGTTTACGCCTTTCGCATAGTAGTAGACAATGTGGATAGCTGTTACCGTTCGTTAGGTGCAGTTCATGCATTGTATAAGCCTATACCTGGAAAATTCAAAGATTATATTGCTATTCCTAAAGTGAATGGCTATCAATCCTTACATACTATTCTATTTAGTCCCTATGGTGTACCGATTGAAGTACAACTGCGCACTAAAGATATGCATCGTGTTGCAGAAAATGGCATTGCAGCTCACTGGGGATATAAAGAAGGTGAAAATAATGGCGGTGTTATTGCTCAGGACAAGGCCAGAGAATGGCTTAAAGGGCTGCTTGATTTGCAGCAAAATGCAGGTAACTCCATTGAGTTTTTAGAAAATGTCAAAGTTGATCTGTTTCCTGATGAAGTGTATGTGTTTTCACCGAAAGGACAAATCATGGAGCTTCCCAGAGGAGCAACTATTGTTGATTTTGCCTATGCTGTACACACTGATATTGGCAACTCCTGTATTGCCGCTAAGATCAATCATCAGTATACCCCATTGAGTGCACAATTAAAAAATGGCCAAACCATTGAAGTTATTACGGCACCGGGTGCGACTCCAAATCCTTCATGGCTCAATTTTGTTTTTACTGCCAAGGCACGCAGTAATATTCGTAATATACTAAAAAATCTGCATCGAGATGAATCAGTGGCATTGGGCACACGTTTACTAAATAAATGTCTTGCCAATATAAATATGTCAGTCCAGGAATTATCTCACAGTCGTATTCAAAGAGTGATTGAGGACTATAATATAAAGACATTTGATGAGTTATTAAATCAAATTGGTCTGGGTAATCGAATACCTCAATTGGTCGTTCGTCATTTATTACCTGAGCAAAGTGATGCGCTGGATAAAGCACGTAAAGAAACTGGTCTATCATTAAATATTATGGGTACAGAGGGCATGGTGGTTCATTATGGACGCTGCTGCCATCCTATTCCAGGTGATGATATTGTGGGTTATATCAGCTCAGGACGGGGTATTGTTATTCATACCAAATCTTGTAAAAATGCTAAAGATACACGTAAACAAATGCATAAGTGGATTGATGTTGAATGGAGTGATGATATCACGACTGAATTCAGCGTTTCTTTACGGGTGGTGGTGGAACATCGTAAAGGTGTATTAGCGACTATCGCTTCTGCCATTGCAGACAGTGAAGCCAATATTGAACATGTTGTTACTGCAGAGGGTGAAGATCAATTTTATTCTCTGGACTTTATACTGGCTGTTCGTAATCGCAGGCATTTAGCTGATATTATGAGAAATCTGCGAGCCCTGGATATGGTTGCGACTCTGACAAGACTGTAAATCACCAGAAAGATTGCTGCGCTCTTTAAGTTTTGTTGAATATGAAAATCCCCCCAACGGCCAGTCCTGACGAACCTGAATTACAAATTGATGAAATTGAATTTGTTGAGTTGGGCTCGACAGACAACACTCTGCTATTACAGAGAAGAACTTCATATTTCCCTAAATATTTATCTTTTCAGGTTTAATTCAGGTAGTGATGTTATCGTTCTACCGATAAAGATGCCGTTCAAATCGGCCTGTTCATGTGTATTAAGTAGTCGATCCTGAAAAAAGATAATCATCATGAATCGATAGATTATCGTACAACATTAATTGTAATTTTATTGTTCCTGATCAAA
>JAHXIM010000292.1 GCA_025655635.1 gamma proteobacterium symbiont of Lucinoma myriamae
TGAAGTTAGATCAAAACTATAGCGACTATACTGTTTATAATAATGAGTACAAGGCGAATAAAAAGTTGAACATGTACTTCTCTAAAAACCATATTTTGGCCTGTATTTATAATGATATTGAACAGGGAAAACGGGTTTTTATAACAACAAATATGAGTAAAGATTTTATTCAATACATTGTTACTATTATCGGTTTTATTGAAAAAGAGCAGGGTATTGATATACCCAAATTAATAGTAACTGCTGATACAAATGATTACATGGAGGTGAAGCAGTATATTAAAGATCTGACAAATAAAGAGGTTGTTGAAAAACAAAAATATCAAGTTGTTATTGCTTCACCAACATTAGGTACAGGTGTGAGCATTGATGGTGATGTTTTTGATTCAGTTTATGGGATTTTTAATAATAAAATTTATACCTATCAGGAATGTGATCAGGCAATAAGCAGAGTTCGTTCTTGTGATAATGTAAATGTTTTTATTCAGCCTATATCCAGTGAGAATCCTAAGTCTGAAGAACAATTGTATGATGAAATTATAAAGTCCGAAGAAATAACTAATACTCTGGGGGTATTTGGTGAAAATGGTAGGGAGCTTAATCCAACTGAAGAAATGTATGCGAAATTTTATGCAAGAGTTAGAACATTTTATGATAATTGTCTGATCCAAAAGCCACAGAAATTTACACGTCTTAGACAGTCAAATGGTGATAAGGTAAATTTTATCAAAGTGGATGACACTATGAGTCAATTTGGTAAGTCATTAATTAAATTGGCAAGGGAGAAAACGGTTGATATTGCAATCAATCTCATAAAAAATTCAGAGGATATTACGGATAATGGTGCTTATGAATATATGAACGGTGGGTTGCAATTAACTACCGAGGAGAAGTATGAGCTGAAAAAATATAAAATTGCTAATTTTTATTCTGTTCCTGTATCTGATGTCACTGAAGAGCAGATTCGAGCAGTTCAAGAAGACGATGTTATGACTAAATACTCAAATCTTCGATTGCTATATTCAAAAGATGATACATTGGTAAACCGTGATGATAATGAACGGATATTTTCATTGGATATAATGCCGCACTACAAACATAGATCAAGAAAAAATGAATTATTTAAATTAATGATTGAAGCATCTGGCTTATGTGTTGAACAATTGATGGAAAATGCACGTAAATATGATGAGATATTGGCGATTGCTGAGAAGGCCAATGATTATAAAAAAGGTTCAAGGCAATATAAAGCAGCCCGTAAAGAGTTCAATGATGCTATGTCTAAAATCAAGGTTGTTGTTACACATGAACAAATCAGTGCATTCGCTGAGTGTATTGAGGAACACAAGGTTGAAATTAATCAGGTTTTTGGTAGTAACATAAAGGACCCTATGGATAAGTCAGCCAGTGTTAAGGTGTTTAATTCTCTAATGGGTGAAATGGGCATTGAACTTAAAGTTTCTCGTAAAGGGTCACAGGGTAGTACAGGAAAAGAGTACAGTATGGATTACTCCTGTTTATCATCATATGCAGAAAAGTTTTTTGCTGAAAAAACAGATATTATGAATAAAGAAGTATCTAAGCCTGAACTGATAGAGTTGAATCCGGTTGTAGTTGAAGCGGAGGTAGGGATGTTTGAGCCTAAAAAAAATAAATTGCTTAGTTTGATGAATGTTTAAGATGTGTTGAATATGGTAGAAGTGCTTAATTGATAAAACTGTACCAAAGTGTATGCGTTTTATAACTATAATATAATGTTTAATATTTTAAAATGTTGTACAAACGCATACACTTTGGTACAGAGTTGTTAATGACAGTCTCTTCTGAATTATCTTCTTTTTGCCCTCAATGTGCACATTGAGGGGTATTAATAATTATTAGACAACCACAGAAAGGTCACTTAATTGAAATTAGACAATGAAATGTTACTGGTGCTTTTGAAGCGGTAATTGAAGAGTTTGATCTTATGAAAGCATTCTTTCCAGATTGCGCCCATTAACCCTCCTATATTTAAACCATAATTAGTGCAAAAGTATTCTATTTGGTTTTTGTGCTATAAATGACATCTACAGGCTGGAAATGCTTTTTTTCCAATACTTTTCTCTTTTAGCCTATTAATCTGCCATCTGATTTAGTAGTATGAAAACAGGAAACTAAAATGAAAAACAAGAAAAGAAACATGATGTCGTCTCGCTACAGCGACGAGGCTATGTGGAAAAAGCGTGAAAAGCATAAAGTACTTTTTTATCAGCGTGTGAAAGAAAAGCATGGTGATCGATTCGACCTTTCCAGAGCCGAGTTTGTCACACAAAAGACACCCACAACATTTGGCTGCCCGAAGCATGGATGGTTCGAGACAACACCAGACAAGTTTCTCCGTTCTTTTGGATGTCCAAAGTGCGGCGTAGAGGAACGCGCAAAGAATAAGTCCAAAATGGCCTGTAAACGGTTCTACAAGATTTTCAAAGAAAAACTGGCGGATACTTTTAACCTGATTACTGAATGCGAGGGGAGCAAAAAGCCGATAATTGTGGAATGTAAAGCCAAGGGGCACCGTATTGAGACAATACCCGACAGGCTTAACATATTTTTCAAAAATGGCTGCCCAACCTGTAATAGAAGACAACCCACTAAGTCGCAGGAGCAATTCATTGCAGAAGCAAAAGGAAAGTTTCCTGATTTGGATTTTAGCAAAACTATTTATGTTGGCTCTGAAAGAAAAATAACAATTACCTGTCCTATACATGGTGACCAAGAGGTATTAGTAAGGTCTTTTTTTAGGAGTAACTATGGTTGTACTGAATGTGGTAACGCTCAAATAGGTTATGCAGGATATAGAATTCAAAAGCTGGAGTCTGATGACCCCTCAATAATCCCAAGACCAACACGAATAGCCGTGATGAAAATGAATATTTGGGGTATTGAGACTTACAAGCTGGGTGTAACCGTCCGCACATTGGAAGCACGTTACAGAGAAAGTCTCAAAGAAGTTTATTTTGAGGCTGTGCTTGACGAGATAGACGCATTGAAGCTTGAGCAATTATTGCACCAGAAATATGAAAAGGACAAAGATGAGCGAATATTTAAAAAAGGTATGCGGGATGGCGAGCGATGGTCTGGTGATACGGAGCTTTATTTCAAACGGGCTTTAAAGCCAATGCTTGCAGATATTAAGAGTCATGTCGAGGAGCTTGCGAAGCATGATCTTGATTATTGGAAGCGTTACCCAGAGCTGAAAATGCCAAGTTTTGAAAATCGTGTTAGTAAATTCAATAGTGGAGAGTACAATGCACCACGTCCAGTTATTTGTTTAGATGATTTGATGATTTATCCATCTGCGACAGAAGCAGCACAAGCAATTGGAGCTTCCCAGGGTAATCTGTCAATGACATGTCAAGGTAAGCGATCCAAATGTAAAGGTAAGCGCTATGCTTATCTGGACGATTATGAGAATGGAACGGTGCCTAAGTTTATGCCAAGCAGAGGATGCAAGCGTTATGTTCGTTGCATAGATACAGGTGAAGTTTTTAGCTCTATCACTGAGGCAGCTAAAGCTATCGGTGCTCAGGGTTCGAAGATTACAACTGTCTGCAGAGGAAAGCGGAAGACTACTGGAGGGTACCACTGGGAATATGTTGACGATTTGACAGTGTAACATTTGAAAAAAAAGTTACATTTCTGCTTTTAGGTAAAAAGCAGATATACACATCCAAAATATTGAATGCATCTGTTGGGAGATACTCTTTAAGTGTGAACATCTTTCATGTATTTATTTGTTCCAACTGAGTATCAGTTTATCAGATTGCCTTATTATTATCATGGTAAATTTATAGGTTTCTTACTAATCTAATCTGGTACAATGCTTTTCCCAGATTGCATATTTCAATAACGAGAAAGCATTAAAATAATTACAATGCCATAGATGAAATTATCGAAAAAATTATTAACTTAACTATCGTGCCTCGGATCCTGATAGTAAACTGTTATGTTACGTAAATAAACGATATGAAAAAAAAGAAGCAGAGAATCCCAATTATTTCCCCTCATTTTGGCGAACATGTTGAAATAGGTGGGTTAGATTCAAAAAACGGAATTTTTACTTTTAAAGATTCAAGTGGTAATAAAGTAGTTCCAAGTTCAGTTACTATAGGGAGTAGCTATACAAAAGAATCAGGAAAGCCAAAAATACTAAATCAAATAAATACGAATAATGAACAAATAAATTTAAACCCAAATATTAATTTTAAAAATTTCGATTGGTTGTTTGTCATTGACACAAATACTAAAAAATATAGTGAATCAAAGATATCCATTTCATGCTCAGCATTTTTTCAAATAAAGTTAGAAGAGCCTAAATTTAAAATAGGGCTTGCGACCCAAGATTGGCATACGATAGTATCAATGCAATCCGCATTCATATTTAGAAATCCAACTGTAAATCCAGAACTTATAGGGTGGCAAGAATTAATAAATAGAATTAAACAATCGCCAGAATTTAATGAAACCTTAAAGGTTGGAATTATTGTAGACAGCGAATTAGATAATTTAAGCAAAATAAATAGATATGAAATTCCAATTATAGGCAATCATTTTTTGCCCAACAACTTTCAGCTCATATATGCAAGCTCTGATGCAGGTGCGGAATATCCGCACAATAAATTAATTAGAATTTGTGACAACACAGGCAATAAAATTTGGGATTATTTATTGCAGCGAGAAGAGTACATAAAAAACATGGAAAACCTAAATAATTTATTTATTGACGGTTCTGCAACATTATCATCAGAAATAGTACATAAGTTAAGTGGTAATGCAACATAACAAGTCGCTTGTTGGATGCTTTACTGCTACTTGGCTCGCGCCCCACAGCTTAAACGCTCCTCAATTACGGCTTTCTTAAACAAAATTTATAATCTGAAAAACTTATTCAATGTCTTCTTATGGACGTTTCTGACTTTTACACTGATGCCTACTTTTCGTCAGATGAAGATTGTTTAAAAATAAATTGTTACTCAATTGAAGTTTTTTTAAATCCGCAATTTTGGTTAGGATTATTTTATATCTTTCAGGATTGACATAACTAAATCTGAATGGATAAAACATGTACCAAAGTGTATGCGTTTTATAACTATAATATAAAGTTTAATATTTTAAAATGTTGTGCAAACGCATACACTTTGGTACAAAGGGAGGGGAGTGGCAGTCTCTCGTTGATTGTCAGCTTTTAGCCCCTTATGTGCACATTGAGGGGATATTAATATTTAATAGGCCATCACGGAAAGGGCACTTAATTGAAGATAATAGATCGTTTTCCTCAATCAAGAGGTTAAATGTTCTGGCAAATCGGTAATTTTGGTCAGGATTATTTTATATTTTTCTGGATGGATATAGCTAAACCCTACTATCCTTTGAGCACCATTGTGAAATTTTACGTGATATAGGTAATTATCCCCTTTTTTATGAGAGTCCATTGGCCACCCTGCGATATAGACATAAACTTTATCAACGACATTTTTAATGATTTGAGCAAGCTTTGCTCTAGCTAGGTATAGTTCATCGCCTTTTAAATTTTTGAGTTTTTCAACTGTTGAAGAAATTGATTGCTGTAATTTTACTGGGTCAGTGTTATTCATCTGTAGTCGGTTGATACTAGAACTTACTTCATCAGCTTTTGTTTCAAGTTCATTTTTTGAGTCTGCCAATGTATCCAACTTATTAGTAAATAATGTTTTTGCTGCGTCACTGCCAGTGCTATGAGTGGCTAAACTGAATAAAGATTCAATTTCTGTGTCAATCTGAGAAATTTGACTCTTAATAGTGTGAAGTTCAGTTTCAAGGTTCAGTAATTCATCATCATTACTTTCATTAAATACTTCGGAAATATCAAATGCTGTAATATGATGTAGGAAGGCTGTTTCAAAAGGGTCGTAACGCACTCGCATTTTAGTGCATGGCCTTCCCTGTGCATGCGAACTACAGTAGAGGTATTTATATACTTTGACCTTATGTGCTCTATATTGATTGGTATCAATATTCAATGGACCACCACAGTAAGGGCACTTAATGAAGCTGGCAAATAAATTATTGTAGTTTTGGTCTTTACGGCCTGTTTTGTTACTTTTTCGTGATTTTGTGTATTCGCGGACTTTATCAAATTGGAGGTCGGTGATAATGCGTGGATAGTAGTTTGTTATTGGATCACCAACAGGGACTCTTTTTTGTCTGCCTGTTGTGGTCTAATAGAACTGGATACTTTAATAAGAGATAATAACTATCAATTATTGAGGTGTCAAAATGGGACAGAAACGAACATA
>JAHXIM010000484.1 GCA_025655635.1 gamma proteobacterium symbiont of Lucinoma myriamae
AATTTGATCAGGAACAATTAAATTACAATTAATGTTGTACGATAATCTATCGATTCATGATGATTATCTTTTTTCAGGATCGACTACTTAGCATGTCAAAAATATTGGTTCTTAATGGTCCCAACCTTAATTTATTAGGGGTTCGTGAGCCTACTCACTATGGCCAGACAACATTAGATGACATCAATAAAAATCTAGTGACACTGGCAGAAGAAGCCAGTCACGAGCTAGAGTGTTTTCAAAGTAATGCCGAACATCAACTCATCGAGAAAATTCACCAGGCATTGCAGTACAAAACAGATTTTATTATTTTTAACCCGGCTGCTTTCACCCACACCAGCGTTGCACTAAGGGATGCTTTATTGGGTGTCGACATTCCATTTGTCGAACTGCACTTGTCTAATGTTTACAAGCGAGAAAACTTTCGTCATAAGTCATTTTTCTCCGACATTGCCATAGGTGTGATTAGTGGTCTGGGGCATAAGGGTTACGAATTCGCATTGCAATACGCATTTGCTCATATAGAAAAGTAACATTATATAACTTAATACGTTAAACCAAGGTTTGAACTATGGATATCCGTAAAATAAAAAAACTTATTGAACTGCTGGATGAATCCGGCGTTGCAGAAATTGAAATTCATGAAGGCGAAGAGTCGGTAAGAATTTCACGCAATAGCCCTGCAGTCATGGCAGCACCTCAGCAAGCTTTTGCTGCGCCTGCTCCTGTTGCAGCCCCTGCAGTTGCAGCTCCCATTGAAGCACCTGCAGCTGAGCCTGATAAAATAAGCGGTCATGAAGTCAAATCACCTATGGTTGGTACTTACTATAGTGCCCCATCACCTGGCGCTCCGGAATTTGCCGAAGTAGGCAAGAAAGTCACCAAGGGTGATACCATCTGTATTATTGAAGCAATGAAGCTGCTTAATCAGATTGAAGCTGATGTCAGCGGCACAGTGAAAGCTATTTGTATTGAAAATGGTGAGCCGCTTGAATATGGCCAGACCATTTGTATTATAGAATAAAGAACTTGTGAGTGACTCCTTGTACTCATTAATAAACACCATTTACACCATGGAATCCTCTGATGTTTGAGAAGATAGTGATTGCCAATCGCGGTGAAATTGCACTGCGTATACAGCGTGCCTGTCGCGAATTAGGTATTAAAACCGTTGCGGTTCATTCAGATGCAGACAAAAACCTCAAGCATGTGCTGCTTGCAGATGAATCAGTTTGCATCGGCCCTCCCCCTTCAGTTGACAGTTATTTAAATGTCCCTGCCTTGATCAGTGCTGCAGAAGTCACTGACTCTCAGGCGATTCATCCGGGTTATGGTTTTCTTTCTGAAAATGCTGACTTTGCCGAGCGTGTTGAAGAAAGCGGTTTTGTTTTTATCGGCCCTCGCCCTGAGTCAATTCGTACTATGGGCGATAAAGTTCAGGCCATTAAAGCCATGCTTAAAGCTGGCGTGCCCACAGTACCCGGTTCAGATGGTGCTTTAGGCGACGATCCTGACGAAAACATTCGTATAGGACAAAGAGTTGGTTATCCAGTTATTATTAAAGCTTCAGGCGGCGGAGGTGGTAGAGGCATGCGCGTTGTTCGCTCTGAAGCCAGTTTGCTTAATGCAATCTCACTCACTAAAACAGAAGCCGGTGCAACCTTTGGTAATGATGAAGTGTACATGGAAAAATTCCTTGAAACACCTCGTCATGTTGAAATTCAGGTCATTGCTGATGAGCATGGTAATGCAGTTCATCTGGGTGAACGTGACTGCTCTATGCAGCGTCGTCATCAAAAAGTTGTTGAAGAAGCACCCGCACCTGGTATTTCTGAAGAAACACGTAATAAAATCGGTGAACGTTGTGCTGAGGCCTGTCGTCAAATTGGTTATCGTGGGGCTGGCACATTTGAATTTTTATATGAAAATGGCGAATTTTATTTTATTGAAATGAATACCCGTATTCAGGTAGAGCATCCTGTTACTGAATTTATTACCGGAGTTGATCTGGTACGTGAACAATTACGTGTTGCTTCAGGCCTGCCGCTGAGTTTTTCTCAAAATGATATTAAAATTAAAGGTCATTCCATTGAGTGCCGTATCAATGCAGAAGACTCAAAGACATTTATGCCTAGCCCCGGACGCATTGAGACCTATCATGCACCTGGCGGTCCTGGTGTCAGAGTAGATTCACATATTTATAGTGGCTATACCGTACCACCTTATTATGACTCAATGATTGGTAAATTAATTACCTATGGCAGTACTCGTGATATTGCTATTGCCCGCATGAATACCGCTCTTAGCGAAATGGTAGTAGAGGGAATTAACACTAACATTCCTTTGCAGCAGGACATTATCTCTGATAGTGCATTTAAGGCTGGCGGTACAAATATTCATTATCTTGAGAAAAAACTAGGCCTGTAAGCAGCGTTATCATGGCCTGGTTACAACTCACTCTTGAAGCAACTCATAGTAATAGTGAGCAATTGTCTGACCTTCTTAGTCAGGCGGGTGCAGTTGCTGTTACCATGCAGGATGCGCTTGATGATCCCATTTTTGAGCCACCTCCCGGCAGCACTCCCCTATGGAAGGAACTCCTGCTAACCGGCTTATTCGAAGCCGATATTGAGATTAACTCAGTACTTAGTTTTATCGAAGCTAACTATGGTGAGCTGCCTTCTTACACTCTTAACCCATTAGAAGATAAAGACTGGATTCGTGCCTGGATGGATGATTTTAAACCCATGCAATTTGGTCAAAGACTATGGATATGCCCCAGCTGGCATATTCCCCCTGATTCTGATGCAGTCAATATTATGCTTGATCCCGGTTTAGCTTTCGGTACCGGTACTCACCCAACCACCTCTTTATGTTTACAATGGCTGGATCAACATTTTCATGATTCGGTTGAAGTCATTGATTATGGTTGCGGCTCCGGTATTTTAGGCATTGCAGCCAATCTGCTTGGTGCGGATAAAGTCTATGCCGTTGATCTGGATCCACAGGCACTTATGGCAACACAGGCTAATGCAAAAAAAAATGTCAGTGACAGACTGGAGACTTATTCAGTACCTGGGTTTAAGCAGCAATTTCCAACACTTCATTGTCCTCTGCTGATTGCCAATATACTTGCTGCCCCTTTAGTTGATTTAGCACCAATGCTGGCATCTCATGTCAGTCCTAATGGTAAAATTGTATTATCAGGAATTTTAGCTGAGCAGGCAGAAAAAGTATCCACAGCCTATCAAAAATGGTTTAAAATTGATGACCTAACGCAGGAAGATGACTGGGTACGTATTGTGGGAACCAAGTTAGAGTGATAATACAGGATAAGCACCTGTTCAGCTCTTCATCATTAGCCACTGTAATAGTGAAGAACTATGCAAATACATGATTTAGGACAGATAATTTTACCCAATAATGTTAAAATCATACAATAGCACCTATGCTTTATCCGAACAATACAATCCAAACTATATAAAGAGTTGAGTCAAGGAAAATTTTCACCCAATGTTTACTCACTGCCCAAATTGTCATACACATTTTGAAATTACTCAGGAATACCTTGATATTGCCCACGGTAAAGTGCGCTGTGGCCAGTGTGATCATGTATTTAATGCTCTGGACAATCTCTACAATGAGGAAACATCTGAGGCAACTAATAAGCCCTCTGAAACAACATCTGAGACCCCAGAAATAAGCAATACTTCTGCAAGCAATGAATCTAACGATTTAGATGTTTCTATTCCTGCTGTCGATATTAAAGAAAAAATGGAACGTATTGTTGCCTCCTTGTCTGCGGCCACGCAAGAGTTAAAAAATGCACGTAAATCAACCACATTTCAAAAAACGCCTTCTGAAATCACACCTGAGGAAATAACACACACCGAAAGTTCACCACTTGATGATGAACTATTGCAAATAGAAGACTCTCAACTTGCTGATGAACTATTACAAATTGAAGACTCGTTAGAAATTAATGAGCTCCCTCATGCAGAAGAAGTCCCGGGAGCTGAAGAGATAGCACCTGCTGAAGATGCTCTGGAAAGTGAAGAAAAACCCTCTGCTGAAGATGAACTTGATATAGTCGATTTTAATAAAAATGATTCAGTGCAAAGCAATTCATCTTTATTCACTGATTTTAATGCAAATAAAGTTGATCCAAATGATATTGATATCCTTAACAGTCTCATAGATGAACCAGATAAAAATACTTCTGACAATGATTTACTTAATGAGTTAGACGAGATTAACACTACTCTTTCAGATGAAAGCAAGCTAATAAATGATGAACTTTCCAGTCTGGATGATGAATTCGAACAACTTGATAATGGCGACGATCTATTAGCTGAATTAGAACAGCTTGAAAATGACTTTCTTAATAATACACCGATATCAGCAGCAGCAAGTCAGTCACAGATAGAGAGATCTTCTGCAGCCGAGCCTCCTGAAAATAACCATTCCTCTGAGGTTAGCAATGCTCCCCTCGATGATTTTTATACATCAACAGTCAATGTTGAAGAGCAA
The DNA here is from genome assembly GCA_025655635.1 of gamma proteobacterium symbiont of Lucinoma myriamae. Lineage (GTDB taxonomy): Bacteria > Pseudomonadota > Gammaproteobacteria > GRL18 > GRL18 > GRL18. The sequence continues at coordinate 4,531 of JAHXIM010000484.1, forward strand.
GGTGATTCACAGAAGTCTGAACAGAATAGCGTCAATAAATCAGAAAAATCATCTTCAATACAAGAGGAGATAGTGCCTTCTTTTCTTACTCAGAATGATTCTAGCAGCAATAGTCCTATGGTCATTATCGGCTGGTTAGCAGCAACAATTATCTTATTACTGATGCTTGCTTCTCAATACCTGCATTTTAATAGTATTAAATTATCTCAGGATCCACAAATAAGACCATTTCTGGAATCCATATGTCCTTTGACAGGTTGTTCTTTGCCCTTGATGAAAACCCCTAAAAAAGTCATCACCGTCACTCATGACGTACGCACACATCCAACGGTCAAGAATGCATTAGAAATCCAGCTCACATTTAAAAATAAAGCCGCTTACACGCAAAGTTATCCAATACTAGAAATCACTTTTTCAAATCCTGTCGGTGAAATCATTGCACGTAGACAATTTTTACCTGATGAATATATGAAAAGAGGGAGTTATTACACTTCAGGACTAAAAAGCAATCAAAGTCAGGAAATAAGCCTTAAAGTAGTCGATCCCGACCCTGATTCATTATTGAGCTTCCAATTTAATTATTTATAATCTCTTTACTTATAGAGCGCGGAAATAATAAGTATTTATGAATATTGGTTCCTGGCAATTTCAAGCACCGGAAATTTTAAACCTTGCTCACCCTTTAGAAATATGCCCCATTTTTTTAGCTCCCATGGCAGGCATCACTGATCGCCCATTTAGACAGCTCTGTCGCCAATTAGGTGCAGCGATGGCTATTTCTGAAATGGTCACATCCAAACCTGAACTATTAAATTCACTAAAAACCCGCACCCGCCTTAATCATGAAGGTGAAGAGCAGCCTGTATCTGTACAGATTCTTGGTACTCAAGCAAAACAAATGGCTCATGCTGCACAGTTTAATGTGCAGCATGGTGCTGATATTATTGACATAAACATGGGCTGTCCCGCAAAGAAAGTATGCAAAGTCTCTGCAGGCTCAGCCTTGTTAAAGAATGAATTATTGGTCAGTGAGATTTTATCTGCCGTGGTTCAGGCTGTTTCTGTTCCCGTTACCTTAAAAATTCGCACCGGGTGGGATACAGACAACAAAAATGCCGTAAAAATTGCTCAAATTGCTGAGCAAAGTGGTATTCAGGCACTCACCATTCATGGCCGAACACGTGCTTGCGCCTATAGCGGCGAAGCAGAATATGAAACAATTAAATCAGTAAAACAACAAGTTAGTATTCCCATCATAGCAAATGGTGATATAAATAGTGCAGAGAAGGCCTTACATGTAATACAATACACAGGCGTTGATGCAATCATGATTGGCCGGGCAGCTGTTCAAGCACCCTGGATCTTTTCGGACATCAACCATTTTTTAGCAACAGGACAACATTTACCAGAACCATCATTACAGAAAAAAAGTGAAATAGTTCTTAGCTTACTGAGTGATTTATACTTATTTTATGGTGAATCACATGGAACAAGAATGGCAAGAAAACACCTTGCAGCAATAGTCAAACCTCTATCTGGTGGTGAGCAATTCTGGAAAAACATTAATAAAATCTCTGATGCTCAGCAGCAATTTGCCATGACACATGATTTTTTTAATAGTTGTAACTAATATCAACTTATTATTTTTACATGACATTTACATGACAATAGTCAAAAAAAGTCAGCTTACTTCAACCTATAAAAATCAGTTGAAAATGGTCTATAATCATAACCCATTGAAATTATAGTGAAATATCATGATATTACCACCAAAAAT
>JAHXIM010000318.1 GCA_025655635.1 gamma proteobacterium symbiont of Lucinoma myriamae
GAGTGAATAGCAGATAAGCGGTATTTAATTAATGCTTTTAACATTAAGGAATTGTCTAGACATCACTTTCTTTGCTTTCCATTCCCTGGTTAATTTGCGGGTCAATTTTAACTGTTTTGACTATGTTTCCTGTCACTTGTTTTATTTCAATGGGGTAGTTATCAATAAGAACACTGGTACCAGGTTCAGGAATGGAGCGCAGAAACTCCAATATAAGACCATTAATGGTTTTTGCACTATTAGTGGGTAAGTGCCAGCTCATCATACGATTCAGTTCACGGATATTAGCACTGCCGTCGACTAAAATTGTGCCATCTTCCTGGTGAAGAACCTCTTTCATCAGAGTATCGGCTGGATCTGTTGTAAATTCACCAACAATTTCTTCCAGAATATCTTCCAGGGTCACTATCCCCTGAATATCACCGTATTCATCAACAACAAGGGCTGTGCGGCGTTTATTTTTTTGAAAATTAAGTAATTGCTTATTCAGTGGTGTGGCTTCCGGAATAAAATAACATGGGGCTATAATTTTTTTCAATTCCTCTTTGCCTGAACCTGGGGTTGACACAATAGTAAGTGCTTTTCTTAAATGTATGAAGCCAACTATATGGTCGATATTATGTTCAAAAACTGGCAGCCGGGTGTGTAAGCTGTGAGTCAATTGTTCTAATATATCATCCCAGTCCTCACTCATATCCAAACCGACAATCTCACTGCGGGCTACCATAATATCTTCTACCCTAACGGCTTCAAGATCTAAAATGTTAAGCAGCATTTTTTGGTGCTTGGCCGGGATCATAGAGCCAGTTTCATTGACTATGGTGCGTAATTCTTCAGGACTTAAGGAGTCATTATTATTCATTTTATGAATACCAAATAATTTAAGTAAACCATTGGTAATGGTATTAATAAAAAAGACCAGAGGGTAGAACAGCCACATAAGAATTTTAAGTGCATAAGAAGCGGGAAAAGCCAGTCGCTCAGGATATTGAGCCGCATACGTTTTGGGAGTCACTTCAGAAAAAATTAAAATAACAAAGGTTAAAGCGCCGGTGGCAATAGCAATACCTGCTTCACCAAAAAGTTTAAAGCCGATTATTGTGGCAATAGCAGATGCCAGAATATTAACAAAATTATTAAAGATAAGGATTAGGCCAAACAATCGGTCAGGGCGTTCCAGTAATGCACTGGCCATTTGAGCGCCCTTATGACCGGAGTTAACCAGATGTTTGAGGCGATAACGGTTCAGGCTGACTAATGCTGTTTCAGAGCCGGAGAAAAAACCGGATAATAGTATCAGCACACCTAAAACAGAAAAAAGAATACTAATAGGAATGTCATTCAAAACTTAGTGACCAATAAGAGTCTGAATTTAGACTTTTTGCAGAATAATTTCCAATACTATTTTACTGCCAAAATAAGATAGCATGAGAAAAATAAATCCACCTAAAGTAAAGTGAATAGCTTTTTTACCACGCCAGCCAAAATGCCAGCGACCCCATAAAAGAATAGCAAATAATAACCAGGCAACCATTGAGAGTACTGTTTTATGCACCAGATGTTGAGCAAAGATATTATCCAGAAAGATAAAACCACTCAGAAGTGCCAGTGTGAGTAAAATAAAACCGACTTTTATCATTTGAAAAAGCAGCGTCTCCATACTTTGCAATGCAGGTAGAGAACGTATAAAACCACCGGGCTTTTTGCTTTTAAGATAACGGGTTTGTACTAACAATAAAATAGCCTGACCCGCAGCAATGGCTAGTAAGCCATAAGCCAGTAGTGATAAAAGAATATGCACTTGAAGTTCAAAGCTTTGATTGCTCAGAGCAATATTATGAGGCCAGAATAATTGTGAAAATACTGCAATGCCGGCAGTGGGAAAAATAAAAATACCTAAAGTTTCAACAGGCTTGCATAATTGAGCAATCAAATAGAGTAATACCACCAAGCATGCGACTAATGAAAAGCTATTGACAAAAGACGGGTTTAAACCGTTAGCAGTAACGGTATCTGAAAATAGAATAATGGCATGCAGAGACACAGCCAGAAAACCAATTGAGAGGATAGTTTTATCGGGTTCGTCCTGAACAATTTTGGCATTTAATAAATTATAAATAAGCCAAAAAGTAGAAGCCAGATAGAGAATACCTGTGATAAGTCCTGTAATAAACATATAAATTCATCTGTGAGTGATTGCTATATAATAGATTGCTTTAATAGTTATAGCAACTTATATAAGGCTAATATTGAGAGACTGTGCATTAATACAAAAAAAATGCTTTCTAGTCATAATAATAGTCACTATAATAGACTGTTTTCAAGAATATTTTAAGGTGCATTGAATTTATGTTTGATGGTTTAACGGAACGTCTTGCCAAAACGGTTAAGAGTCTACGTGGTCAGGGACGCTTATCAGAAGATAATATCAAAGATACTCTGCGTGAAGTTCGTATGGCACTTCTTGAGGCAGACGTTGCCTTGCCGGTGGTTAAAGACTTTATTGCCCAGGTAAAAGAGCGGGCGATTGGTAAGGAGGTGATTGAAAGCATCTCTCCCGGCCAGGCATTCATAAAAATTGTCAATGATGAATTGGTCACCATGATGGGTGAAACCAATAATTCACTGGCACTCAATGTGCAGCCGCCTGCTGTCATTCTAATGGCGGGTCTACAGGGGTCTGGTAAAACCACCAGTGTGGCTAAATTATCAAAACTCCTCAAGCAGGAAAAAAAATCAGTACTGGTGACCAGTGCTGATGTCTATCGTCCAGCGGCTATTGAACAGCTGGCGACCCTGGCAAAAGAAGTTGATGTTGAATTTTTCCCTAGCGATATTTCCCAAAAACCAGTCGATATCGGCCTTAATGCCATCGACCATGCACGTAAGAGACATCTGGATGTCGTCATTGTAGATACCGCAGGTCGTTTACATATTGATGATGAAATGATGGGTGAAATCAAAGGACTGCATGCGGCCATCAATCCAGCTGAAACCCTGTTTGTGGTTGATAGTATGACCGGTCAGGATGCCGCAAATACCGCTAAAGCTTTTAATGATGCATTGGAATTAACCGGTATCATACTGACTAAAACTGACGGTGATGCCCGCGGTGGTGCAGCACTATCCATTCGCCAAATCACCGGCAAGCCCATTAAATTTATGGGTGTTGGTGAGAAAGTAGATGCGCTGGAAGCCTTTCATCCGGATCGTTTAGCCTCTCGTATTCTGGGTATGGGTGATATCCTTAGTCTGGTTGAAGAAGCGCAACAAAAAGTTGATCATAAAAAAGCAGCGCGACTGGCTAAAAAGATCAAAAAAGGTAAGAACTTTGATTTGGAAGATTTTCGTGATCAAATTCTACAAATGAAAAAAATGGGCGGCATGAGCAGCTTGATGGATAAATTGCCTGGAGTGAGTGAAATACCTAATCAGGTCAAAGACCAGGTTAATGATAAAGAGCTGGTTAAAATAGAAGCGATCATTAACTCCATGACCCCGACAGAACGACAAAGGCCTGAATTAATTAAAGGGTCGCGCAAAAAACGTATTACGGCTGGCTCAGGGACTCAAATACAGGATCTCAATCGTCTGTTGAAGCAATTTAAACAAATGCAGAAGATGATGAAAAAGTTCTCTAAAGGCGGTATGAAAAATATGATGCGCAGCCTGAAGGGACGTATGCCGCCGGGAATGGGCGGCGGAATGGGCAAGATGCCATTTTAAACAATTGTGACTGTTCAGCTGACTATTTTAAGTCAGGATAGAAATATACAGAATAATTACAAAAAAATACAAATATTTCTTTATCTGAGTGAGTATTTAGAGTAAAATGCCTGTCTTTTCTGAGCTGACTTAAGTACCGCGAATGAGAATTTAATCATTCGAGGCTTAAATTGATTGTCCAGAGTTTGTCTGCTCAGATTAAGTGTTGTTCTGGAACTTATTGAATATATTGAGGAAATTAGACTAATGGTTACTATACGTCTAGCTCGCGGCGGTTCTAAAAAACGCCCATTTTATCAGATTGTTGTAACGGATAGCCGTTCTTCTCGTGATGGTCGTTTTATTGAAAAAGTAGGCTTTTTCAACCCTACGGCTCGCGGTAAAGAAGTTCGTCTTGAAGTGAAAAAAGATCGTGTTGATCATTGGCTTGGTAATGGTGCACAAACTTCAGTTCGTGTTAACACTTTACTTAAAGAACATACTAAGGCCACTGCTTAAGCCTGATTATTGCTCTTGCGACTGACTTTTTGATTAATAGAGTGCTTAAGGTTTATACATAAACATAATATGTCTGAAGAAACTAAAGAACTACATGTTCTAGGCAAAATATCAGGCTATTATGGTGTTAAAGGGTGGGTGAAAATTTACTCTTATACCCAGCCTCGAGAAAATATTGTTCGTTACAAAGCGTTAAAAATAAAGCTGAGTAACAGACACGGGCAATGGCAGGATATTAGACTCGATAACGGCAAAGCACACGGTAAAGGTGTTGTTGCACATTTCGAGGGTTATGATAATCGTGAAATTGCAGCCAGCTTAATTGGTGCAGAGTTAGCGACTTATCGTTCAGACTTTAAAGCAGCTTCTAGAAATGAATTTTACTGGGCAGACTTAATTGGCTTAAGCGCAATTAATCTTGAAGATATTGAACTGGGTCAGGTAAAACGTCTGATTGAAACTGCAGCAAATGATGTGCTGGTCATCAGTCCAGATCAAAAAGAAGACGCTAAAGCTGAAATTTTAATTCCCTTTGTTCTGGAACACTATGTAAAAAAAGTGGATCTGGAAGCAAAAATAATTACAGTAGACTGGCCTGTTAGCTGGAACAAAAGCGAATAGAAAGCTGAATAAACTGTAACGAAAGTGAAAATAATGCGCTGCCGAATATGTTGAAACGCATAGATGTGATCAGCTTGTTTCCCGAAATGTTTGAAGCAATTCAATCTGGAGTAACAGGCAGGGCAATACGTAATGGCTTACTTGAGCTGGCGATAACCAATCCCAGAGATTTTACTCAGGATAAGCATAAAACAGTTGATGACCGACCTTATGGTGGTGGGCCAGGAATGCTGATGAAAGTACAGCCTCTGAAAGAAGCCATACTTTCTGTAAAAAATAGTACAAAAAGTAGCAATAAAAGCGCAATAAAAACTAAAGTGGTTTATTTGTCTCCGCAAGGTCAACCTTTGACACAAACTATTGTCAAAGAACTGAGTGAAAATGAGCAACTGATATTATTGGCTGGACGCTATGAAGGTGTTGATGAACGCCTGATTGAACATTATGTCGATTATGAATGTTCGATTGGTGATTATGTTCTCAGTGGCGGTGAATTACCTGCCATGGTGTTAATTGACAGCTTAATCCGCTTGATACCCGGTGCGCTTGGACATGATGAATCAGCTGTACACGATTCATTTTATTCCGGTTTGTTGGATCATCCGCATTATACAAGACCTGAAGCTCTTGAGCTTGAAGGGCAAGGTGAATGTGTACCGGAAGTACTACTTAGCGGTGACCATAAAAAAATTGAACAGTGGCGTCTCAAACAATCATTAGAACGCACCTGGCAAAGACGTCCTGACTTACTGGAAGGTCGTCAATTGAGTGAACAGGAGCAGCAGTTGCTGCAGGAATTCATTCAAGAACAGACACATTGAGTTAAACTTTTTATTTTAAAATAGAAACCTGGGTTCAGGGCCTAAGGTAATCGGAGCAAGTAAATGAGTAAGATAATTGATGCTTTAAACGCAGAACAAATGGGACGCGAAGTGCCTAAGTTCGGCCCTGGTGACACAGTGGTTGTAAATGTAAAAGTAAAAGAAGGCGAACGTGAACGTATTCAGGCATTCGAAGGCGTAGTCATCGCTGTTCGTAATCGCGGCCTTGATTCTGCTTTCACTGTCCGTAAGATTTCTTATGGTGAAGGTGTTGAGCGTGTATTCCAGACGTACAGCCAAATGGTTGACAGCATTACTGTTAAGCGTCGTGGTGATGTTCGTCGTTCTAAATTATACTATCTACGTGACCGTCGTGGTAAGGCTGCACGTATTAAAGAGAAATTGAGCTAAGTCTTTCTTTCGCTTTGACAATAGCTATTATATTAAAAAGAGGATACCTGATTCAGGTATCCTCTTTTTTTATGTTGTGTACGCCCGTCATGGGCATAAACTAATGGGGTGTAAGTCCCCTGTAGGAGGATCACCGCTATGTAGTCAGCCCTGAAAAACATATTATCTATTTGAAATGTAAGGAATTATCCCTATTTTTGAGTGACCAGATCGACCAGAAATGTTA
>JAHXIM010000198.1 GCA_025655635.1 gamma proteobacterium symbiont of Lucinoma myriamae
AAATGGTTGGATACAATTTACATAGCGGTGATCCTCCTACAGGGGACTTACACCCCATTAGTTTATGCCCATGACGGGCGTACACAAATCAACTAGGTGGATGCTTGAATGCACCACTTGTGGCTCATATAACATGAACGGCTAAAAAAAAATCTTTACCCCTTATTTATGTGCAACATCCTATATCTTTTATGACTCACCTATGTAAAAACAAATAAGATTCAGGGAAACTGATAAAAGCGGCAATTTGCAATAGTTGTCGCAACAGCTAGACTCGCACGATAGTTGTTAAAGGATTGCGGCATTTTAATAGCTTTGAATTCAACTTGTTCAAGTGCCGGGTATTTAGTTGAATGATGCTTAATTAAAGCTGGTTTTTCTGGCGGTACAGTCAAAGAAAATTTAGTTGGCGCAAGTGATAAGCCGGTCCCAAGTACTTTCATATAAGCTTCTTTTCTGGTCCAAAGCTCAAAAAATGCGGCCTTTTGTTGATACTCTGGCAATGCAAACAATACCTTTTGTTCATATTCAGTAAAAAAGCGTTGTACTATCCCCTGCCAGTCCGTTTTACGTTCACTGCATTCAATATCAATACCAACCTCTACCCCCTGAGTAATAGCCAATAAAGCGACATCTTCCGTGTGACTGAGATTAAATTGCAAATTATAATGTTCAGATAAATCTGTCTCAGCAAGATAAGGCTTGCCCTGCTCGCCTTTTTTAAATTCAATCGCATCAGCTTCAATCTTTAAATAATTGGCTAATACTGTACGAACAAACCCATGAGAAGCAATAAAACGACTGCGATGGATGGCGAACTTAAAACGCTCAGCCCTGGCCTTTTCTTCATCAGAAAGCAGCAAGAAATAATTTTTTTCTTGCTCTTGATGCTGAGTTAACTGACATAACCAGACATCACAGGTTTTAGTATAGAGTTTATAATCAGGAATATCGGTAAAAAACATTTATAACATAACTCAAAAGTTAACAGGTGTAGTTCCTATTATGTAATCGCAGAGCCCGGAACATAACGCTGATATTGAGAGGGCAAATAAAGCCCCTGGCTTTTTAATACCTGAATACGATGCTGATATGCTGCACCATACATCAGGTGTTCAGCGACATCGACTACATGGCGATTTTTATAATCATTCAGATAAGTCGATGCAACCCAGTCATTAAAAGCACCCATTGCCGGGCCGCTCCAGATCTGATAATCAAATTCCCGCCCTGCTACACCTGCATTTGACCAGCGTGAAGACAGTCCCAGATACCAGCGGAATACCAGAGCCATTTTCTTTTTTGGATTATTTTGGGCTTTTTCAATAATAGAAGGATCACGTTTCTGAAAAAATTCCACTGTTTGCTGCCAGATGGTATCCACTGAATTTTGCAGGATCTGTTTTTCTACTTTCTCAAGTGCTGCCGGGGGGATTTCAGATAAGCTGTTATAGCTCGTATACAGATCATAGAGTTTCTGGGCACGCATGGGAAACAAGGTGCCTTTTTTTAATACCTGTAACTTAATACCACGTTCAAACATATCAGAAGCCGGAGCCATTACCACATCGGCCATGCCCGCCTGGGCAAGCAGTTTACGAGTATGCTCAGAAGCTCCTGCTTCCACACAACTCTGATTAACTGAACCAGTGACTACATAGGCCGCACCCATCATAAAACAGGCCAAAGCGGCATCAGGAGTACCGACACCACCACCGGCACCGACACGGATTTCGACCGGGTATTGACGTTGTGCCTGAATATCATCACGTAAGGCAATCACTGAGGGTAATAAGGAAATCAATGGACGGTTATCAGTATGACCGCCTGAATCCGCTTCAACGGTGATATCATCAGCCATAGGCACTTGCATGGCAAGTTGTGCTTCGGCCTGAGTTAATAAACCCTGAGCAATTAATTTATTGAGAATATCTTCCGGTGCAGGCTGCATAAAGACGGTGGCCACTTCCCTTCTGGAGACTTTGCCAATGATCTTATTATTGATTTGAATATTACCCTGTGCATCCTGCTGCAGACCTTTAGCACGATAGTACACTAATGAAGGTGTCAGACTAAAAAATGCGGCAGCTTCAATAACATTTACACCATACTTTAAATACAGATCTATTGTCCCCTGTTCTATAGTTGGCTCGGACGGGTTATGAATAAAATTAAACACATAAGGGCCGTTAGGTAATGCCTGTTGAATTTTTTTAATCGCCAGTTCCACACGATTAAGATCCAGACCACCGGAGCCAAATGAGGCCAGAATATTCTGCTGTCCAAGAGCAATGACCAATTCTTCTGATGAAATACCATTAGCCATAGCACCCGTCATATAAGCATATTTAACACCATAAAAAGCCTTAAAAGCCGGATCACCTAATTGCTCTGCTACCATAGGAGGGACATAAGCAGTGATCTTTGAAACATCTTCACAGCCTTCATTATTGATGGTGATCTGATGCTCGTCCTGAATAATATAGCAGGGCTTATTTAATGCCCGCAAATTTTCGATACCTTGAATGGTTAAAGCCGTTTGCTGCATTGACATATTATTGCGCCTCCTGAAGACTCAGACCAATACTTTCTACTGAGTAGATGCGCAGGCCGTCTTTCCATAAATTACCATCGGCAACAATATCAACCCGACCTGCTGTTTTACGGATTTCTTTAATATGTACTTCCAGAGTCATCTGCTCATTATCAGGAATAATTTGTCCTCGATAAGTCCATTTTGCTTCATCTTCAACCAGACCAAAACGAGGATTTTTAAGATCCTTACCTAAGTCCTGCTGTAAGGCAAAAATTTGTAACGATTGAATCATGGCTTCTACACCAAGTGAACCGGGCATAACCGGATCTTTGTAGAAGTGACAAGGATAGAACCAGTCAGTCTCATCAATTACTTTTAATGAATGGACATAGCCTTTGCCAAATTTACCACCATCAGCGACAACCAGAGACTGATCAAGAAAATTCAGTACGCCGCCTGCCAGATGATAGTACGGCTTATCTGCCTGAGTACTAAAGAGACTCTGTTTAGTTTCTTCAGTCAGATCAAGTTCAACTCGTTTTGCCTGAGTATTGGCTTCTTCTTTGTACCAGGGTAATAATTTCTTACCCTTGTCCATGCCCACTTGATTACTCAGTGATTCGGCACTAAAGAAACCAAATACAGCATCCCCTTCATAGAAGGTTTCACCATCAACCAATAATTCAAAAGTAAATTTCTGAATAATATTATTCATCACTGCCGAGGTGGAATACATGGTAGTTTTATTAACAATGGTCTTACCACGTAAATCAATTTCTTTTAATAATCGACCTGTGCCGTCCAGATTACGGAAGTATAAATTAGTATCGGGATACATTAAGGTACTGCCGATATGTGAGGTAATAAAGCCATTGGGCTGCAGGGCAATTTCCATCAACATTGAATAAGGTGTGAATGAAGGATGGGAATTAACTTGATTGAACCAGACTTCCGGTGCAACATCATATTCAGCAGTACATTTAACGGTATTTTCAAAATCATGACGCTCACCTTCAACGTCAAGAGCACGATGCATTAACTGCAGATAACCGTTTGGTGTACGCGGTGGTCTTCTGGGCGGATGCTGTGGTGTTGGCGGTGGCTGTTTGTATAAGGCAAACTCTTTACCAAAACACGCTTCAATATCACCCGTAGCAAAATGTACAATTTGCTCTTCAGTAAACAAGGCCGGTTTAACTTCAATAGGCGGCATTTCCGGCAGTCTGCTGTCTTTTTTATTCAGACTGGGCATTACGGTTTGTTTCTCTGCTTGAAGTGCTGGCTGAGATTCAGTTTGAGGTGCAGCTTTTTGAACTACAGCCTGTGAAGCTGATACACCTAAACGACCTGAAGAGAGTAGTTGTTTTTCATGTTCGCTTTTTTCTGATAATTCTAAACAGACATCACGGAAATCAACGACAATTTTGCCATCAATAATAATATCCACATTACCGCGAGCATAAGGCTTGGGTGACATGCCAATTTCAGTCACTTCCAGACGATAGGTCATCAGGCGATCTTTTGGCAAAGCCTGACCACGACAACGTATAGGCTGAGGGATATTTTGTATCGTCTGAAAACGTGCATCAATGGTTTTGGTCTGCAGTCCCAGATAGAGCATAAAAAATTGCAGTAATTGCACACAGCCTTCTGACATCAATGAACCAGCAAGTACCGGATCATCACGGAAGTGACTGGTAAAATACCATTCATCAGGTGAAAGATCTTTTTCTGCTTCAATTAAGCCTAAGCCCCATAAACCGCCAGTACGATCAACAGAAGTGATACGATCCAGCATAAGGATTTTTTCCAGTGGGAAATGCAATGAAGGATTCGTACCCTGCTTATCATAAGCAGGGTTTGCATAACAGGCAGCCAGATCACCATTCATTAAATGAACCATATCCTGCTCAGCAAAATAAGTCTTGTCACAATTCAGAATAGGCGTAAATGATGATTTGACAACTTTGGCACGCTGCTCTACTTCTTCATTGGTATGGATGACACCCTTACCTACCGCCAGTTCTTCATCTGAGAAAAATCCGGCACAGCCATTATCCATTTTCAGGATCATCTTATCGCCGATAAAACATTCATACGAAAAGAAAAATAAGAGATTATTTTTATGTTTGGCAAATGAGTTAATGGAAATCTCATAACGTAATGTTTGACCTTCCTTGGGCTGATCATCAAGGAAGGTTAAGGTACAGTCTAATAAGCGATAAAGGTACTTACCCTTATTATCAAAATCAATACCCATATAGCTGATTAATAATAAGTCACACTGACCGGATTCAATACAGATACAGGTTGGAATCTGACCATCGGTTGAATACCAGGCATTGTGAGGAATATCATATTCAGTGGTCATTGTTGATGGGACAAACTCACCTTTTTTGCCCTGCATTTCAGTGACACGGGTGACCAGTAAATACGGGTCCATAGGTAACATGACTCGTTTTGGGTAGCTATCAATAATGTCATAATCCGGGCCAAACACTTTACTGATTTTACCATAAGCAAATTCACGTAAATCATCTTCTGAAAAAATAATCGTTTCGGGAGTATTGTATTCAGTTGGGAATATTTGCTGAATAATATCATTATTAGTTTCACTGACTGTCTCTTGTGAAGCGATAGTTTGTGAAGTGTCCAAAAATGTCTGGAGGTTTTGCTCCGGCGCATGAATACTATTAATAATCGACGTGGTTAATGCCTGCAAGCCTTCATGTCGTGATGCCATAAATTCGCTATGCATTTCACTGATTTTAATATTATGCTGAATCATTTTGCTCAGCATTTCACTTTGATAACCCGGTATCAAATAAGCTTTCGATGAATCACTCGTCATTTGTGTCATACTTTTTTCCGTTAAATTTGATGCAGTCCTGCTGACATGAGGACTGACCGTACCTGCAACGGTACTGATATCAGCGTTAACAACCGACTTAACATTGGCTTGCTGAGCTATTATTGCTGGCGCTGGTACTGGTTTTAAAGCGGGATTTACTTTTGCAACCCTTTCTTTTGCAACAAGAGGGATTACATTATTTTGTACTTTTGGTTGTTCATGTTGTTGAGTAAGTTGAGTAACTGCCTGTACTGTGCTTTTGACAGTGGCTGGAGCAGTCTGAAACTTTTTACGATTTTCACCCGTTAAAATAACATCGGCAAACGGTTCTTTACCCAGAATAACCGGCTTAACCAGACTGGGTTTATTCTGCTGTTGTTTAGCTGGTGCTGGATAGAGTTTTTCTAATGCCATATCAATACCATGACTGGTCAGCTTGGCCGCCATTCTTAATAATGAAGTATGATCATCAACACCCTTTCGATTTATGCCCACTGCCAGATGATCTTTACCCTTTAGACTTTCACTGACCCATTTAGTACAACTACTTTGCGGACCCAGTTCAATAAAGATACGCGCACCATCATCATAGACCTGATTAACCAGTTTTGGAAAATCAACCATATGTGTATAGAACGTGGCGATATTATGACCAATAATATCTTCTTTGAGTTCAGTCTTTTTATAATTTGCTGCGGTATAAAAATCTACATCCTTAATTTCAGTAGTAGGCATAGTGTGCAGGGCTTTAAGTGCATCAAACTCTGATCTGTCAACACTTTTCAGGACACTCAATTACACAACTTTTTGCATCTCTTCGTAATCTACTGGTGACCAATAATCATTGGTAGA
>JAHXIM010000182.1 GCA_025655635.1 gamma proteobacterium symbiont of Lucinoma myriamae
AATTTGATCAGGAACAATTAAATTACAATTAATGTTGTACGATAATCTATCAATTCATGATGATTATCTTTTTTCAGGGTCGACTACTTAAGTTTACACTTTAAATTTATTAACAGATTGTTCAAGCGTTTTAGATAACTCTAAAAGCTGCTCTCCGGAAGTATTTGTTTCCTGTGCTTTTTCCTGGGAATAGTGGGCATGCTCATGTATCTGCTGAATATTGTCATTGATGTTTTGACTAATGATGCTCTGTTTTTCTGCGACATAAACAATTTCTTTATTTCTTGCAGAGATTGTTTTTACGGCTTCATTTATCTTTTCTAAAGCTTGTTCTGCTTCTATTGCGCCTTCAGTTGTTTGAGTGGCAAGCTCAGCACTTTGTCTCATTTTTTCAACGGCAGTTGAAGAATTGCTTTGCAGTTTTTCAATAATATTTTGAATCTCAAGTGTTGAATCCTGTGTTTTTTGTGATAACAAGCGCACTTCATCTGCAACCACAGCAAAGCCTCTGCCATATTCACCGGCTCTTGCTGCTTCAATTGCAGCATTTAAAGCAAGCAAATTGGTTTGTTCGGCGATTTCTTTAATGGTGTGTAATACTTTTGATATGTTTTGACTATCTTCTGCAAGAGCAACAGAGATATTGCTGACTTCACGTACACTTTCAACTAATATATTAAGCTGGTGGGCAACCTGTTGTGTTACTTTATTTCCGTGCTCGGTATCATGTGCTGTCTGTAGTACGGCCTCATCGGCCTCTAATGAACAACGAGAAACTTTACTGGAACTGTCTGATAATGTTTGTGTGATCTCAGAAACAGTCTTAATTTTTTTATATTGCTCATTGATACTATTGAGCGTGCTACTGGTAATGTTATTGAGTTGCGTTGAGGAATCAGCCAAATTGTGGCTGGCGCCCGAAACATCACTCAGGATACTTTGAAACTCTGAAAGTAAGCCATTGATAACATTAGCTGTATGGCCAAATTCGTCCTTAGTCTTGATATCAATTCGCTGCTTAAGATCTTTATCCTGTTCAATGATGTAGATGGTTTTACGGAACTCACTTAATGGCAAGGTGACGACACGGCGAAAAATTAGCAACGCGAGAATCATACCAATAATAAAAATGACTGAATTTAAGATAATGCCGGTCCAAAAAGCTTTACTAATGGCTTGTTGTTCTTCATCCATAGAATAAGTAATGCGAATAGCACCAATAACAGTATCTTCAGGCACCTGATGACAGAGCAGACAGTTAACACCATTGTAGTCTTTTTTAGCTGTAAGCGGCTTTAGGTAGTTAAGAACAGGTTCTCCTTTAATTGAACCCCATTCAATAATATGTTCACCGCTCATGACTCGTTTATCCAGATCATCGATTATTTTATGCTCAGCATCTTTGCTGCTGCCAGGCAGATGGCCATCACCGTGTAATACTCGCAGTTCTTTAATATTGGGGTTTTGCAGAATTTTTTCTTTTAATATATTTCTATTAGCAATAGTACCTGTCAGCATCATGGTATTGAGACTATCAAAGTAGCTCGTTGACTCCCTGCATTTGTTTGATAATATTTTGACGGGATTGCTCAGTTTGATAACTGGTATAAAACCAGTTGGAAAGAGCCATGGCAATAAGAAAGATAAACCCTAATGGTAAAATGACTTTCAGGCTAACAGAAAACTTGATATTTTGCTGACTCATATTTTAATACTGCTTAATTTATCGGGATGATTACTTTATCGGCAATGAGACAAAAAACTAAAGTAGTATTCAGCATATATTTCTTGATGGCCACTGTGAACTCATGGTCACTTATTTTTCTGATTTTGACTTTCTGTTACGAAATGCCGTTACGCTCTGGGAATCAAAGTCAGAACAATAAGCAACAACAGGCTTTTTGAAAACAATATGCAGAGTAGTTACAGTTTATTTTTTATAGTATAGTCCGAGTCTGGCTTTATACATTTTTTAATGTGCTTATGCTTTAGCCCCTATACTATCCATATAATCTTCTATTTTTATACCATAGGCGCCGTTAGATAGTGATTTCTTAATAGCATAAATCGTATTGGTAAACGTGATATCACCTTTTTTTAGATCAATTATACGTTCATTTTTTATTTGTTTATCAGAGCCTAAAATCAACAAAACTTTTGGTTTTATGCCCTCGTCATTATTGGTTTCAATAACAATACCCACTTCACCCGTGTTCATTTCTACCAGACTACCAGGTGCGTAGATACCAATAAAATGTATAAAATGACCTAAAATTGCTTTATCATAAAGTGTGTCCTTGCATTGATAAATATGTCTGCAAGCATCTAAAGTGGTCATTCCCTGACTGTAGGGTTTGTCAGATATCATTGAATCATAGGAATCAATAATGGCAATAATTTTAGCATAATAGGGGATACGCTCTGCCGTAATACCACGAGGATAACCTGAGCCATCCAGACGCTCATGGTGACAATAGGCGACATCGACTGCACCGGGATAAACGCCTGCTTTAGAAATTAATAGTTTTTTTCCATAAGCCGGGTGCTGCTGCACAATTTTGAGTTCTTCTAAGGTCAGGTTATCTTGCTTTGCTAAGATAGCTGAGGGTATTTGTGTTTTTCCTACATCATGGAGGAGCCCGCAAGCACCGATATTTTGCAGTTCTAATTCTTGAAAACCAAGTACCCGGCCAAGTGCAACGGCATAAATACACGTTCTTAATGAATGTTCAGCGGTATAATTGTCTTTATTTCGAATTTGTGTCAGCCAAATGAGGGCAGAGTCATTACGTAAAATACTGTCTACACAGTCATCAACTACCTGGTTTACCTGATGAACATCGAGTTCACCATTAAGGCGAACTGAATCAAGTATTGCTGCTGTTTGTGAACAGGCATGTTTGTAGGCAGATCGTGCATGGTTTAATTCCTGAGCTATAGGAATTTTATTAATATAGACAATTTTTTCATCTAAGGCATCACGTTCATCAGGTTGAGAGTCTTGTTCAACATGCCATTTCTGCTTAGCTGCACGGACAAAAACATATTCACAAGTCTCCTGAAGTGCATGCAATTCTTCAAGAGTATTAATTTGAAACCCCTGAGAAAGAAAATCAGTGTCTTCCCAGGAACGGTCAAGACGAGTGATAAACATGCCTAGTTCAAGTAAGTCAACAGAACGCTTTAATTCAATGTATTCGGTAGAAGTTGCTTCAGCCATATCTCTATTTAAATAATGATTGTTATTAAACTCCAGCATAGCAGTTTAAGTGATATAATTCTAATAACTAGTTAATTTTTTTATTAATATTAGTCTTTTATTTCGTTTTTTCTGTTCGTTTTCTCTATGAAAATTGATACTGTCAATAAAGATCATAGAAAAGTCCTTTTATTGCTTTAATAAAAAAAAATAATGGAGTGCAGCATCACTTTGTCTAATCAGCAAATCCCTAATCAATATGCCATTCGTGTTTCTAATCGGGCAAAATACATGCGCTTGACGGTGTCACTTGATAAAGGAATTGTGGTGGTGGTTCCCCGCTCTATGAGCAAGCGTCAATTAACTCAATATATTCCAGAATTTATCAAAGATAAACAGTTGTGGATCAGTGAGGCAATTGAAAAGTTGCAGGCAAAAAATATCGTAAAAAAAACGATAGATCAATGCGCGTTACCTGAGATAATTGCTTTACCAGGAATCGGACAGGTTTTTTCAATTGACTATCAGTCTGAAAGTAACTCATACTGCTCTGAAACAACTGTAAAGTTACGCCATAAAACTGATTTTCAATTAGAAATCAGAGGTAATATAAAAGATAAAATACAGACATTCTCATTATTGGAACAATTTTTTAAGCGTTATGCAAAATACTATCTAAAACAAAAATTAGAGCAGCTCAGTGATGAATTAAATCTACCTTATAATCGTTTAACAATACGCGCACAAAAAACTCGCTGGGGCAGTTGTTCAGCAAAGAAAAATATTAATTTAAATTATCGTTTGCTCTTTATTGAAGAAGAGTTGCTGGATTATCTATTGCTTCATGAATTAGTTCATACAGTACATATGAATCATTCAAAGGTATTTTGGGCTTATTTAGAATCATTGATGCCGGATGCGCGTAGACGAGATAAAAAAATCAATCAGGCGGCAGCAGAATTACCTTGCTGGATACATTATAAGTAATATTATAACTCTTCATTTTTATCGTTATAGGAGTCATCTTCAGAGTATCTCCAGACTTTTCTGGTAATAAACCAGATAAAAAAGGTGATGCCTAAAGCACCCAAAATAATCATCGTATGCATATTAATAGAATAAAAAAAGCCGGAGCTAATAGAACCTAATGAGCCCAGACTTTCTGGTGAAACCTGTTTTATAATACCCCCGATGCCTGCGGTGAGCATAAAGAAAGGCAATGGAATAAGAAGCAGTATTAATTTTCCTAAGATAGGTTTAATGTCATGTGTAAGCTTTAACAGTAAACTAAATGCAGTGTTATTAAGTTGAATAATCATATTATAATCCCCCCTCAAGGATAATTAATGATCGACTTTAGCCATAGTTTATTCTATGTGATAAATATGACAATACAGATAAATCCTAAAAATATAGCAAATACGTTAACAGAAAAGTATTACATCAATATGACAAAGCAATACAATCTTCTAATGGTCTTTCCCCAGTTTGTAAAAAGCATATTTTGTACCAAAAATATGCTTTTTTAACTTGTTGAAATAAAACAAGTTAAATTATCACTATTGATTCTATGGAAACATTAGCGCACTAAAATGATGCGAAACTTGTATAATGGACCTTTTGGGGTGCATATAGTTAAGAGCCAATTGTTCTCTTTTATCTGTTAGGGTATTCCCTGGAAAAATCCAAAAAATAAATAATTTAAGTTGGAGAAGAATTTGGACAAGATCATTAAACAAACTCAGTGCTGGCTTGACTCAGTCATTATTGAGCATAATATCTGTCCCTTTGCAAAAAGAGAACGAGACAAGGGGAGTATTCATTTTTGTGTTGATGACAATCAGGATATCAGTCAGGCACTAGAAAATCTGGTGCTGGAATGCGAGCGACTTGATCAGCAGCCGGAGATTGAAACGACTCTTTTTATATTGTCACAGATTGGGCAGGATTTTTATCATTACTTAGATTTTTTGGATATTGCAAACCAATTACTGATTGATCAAGGCTATGAAAGTGTCTATCAATTAGCTAGTTTTCATCCTGACTACTGCTTTGATCACAGTGATGAGGATGATCCAGCAAATTATACTAACCGCTCTCCTTATCCAACATTACATATTATTCGGGAGAAAAGTTTGGAAAAAGCCCTGCAAAACTACCCAAATCCAGAACTCATTCCAGAACGTAATATTGAATATTGTCAGAGTTTAGGCCTAAAGAAATTGCAGGAAATGTTAAGGCATTGTAGTGATAGTCATACTGATTAAGATATGGGGTATCCTGCATTATTCCGGTGGATGCTGACGGCGAACTGATTTTTAAGCAAGGTTTGCCAGGTCTCTTGGTTAAGAATTTTTTTGCTGTGAATGGTACTGGAAATATTATTTTATTAATCACATAGACGAATAATGATTTATATCGCAGTGAGTGTAATCAGTTTTTTCATTAATTCGGCCTGATTGTGTACGTCCATTTTTTGCATCGTATGTTTTATATGGTTGCGAATGGTTTCCTGTGAGCGATAAGTATTTATTGCAATATCGTGAATTGACGGGGTTTTCATAAAATGAAGTGCACAAACAGCCTCACATCTGGATAATTGATAAATTTCTTCTAAACGTTCAATGGCTGTGTTTTTTTTATTTTCATGAGTAAAGGTGAGAATAAAACCATCTTTGTAACATTCCCACTGATAAAGATTTTCTAAGGAGGAAATGGGGATAAGTGTTATTTGACAGG
The DNA here is from genome assembly GCA_025655635.1 of gamma proteobacterium symbiont of Lucinoma myriamae. Taxonomy (GTDB): domain Bacteria; phylum Pseudomonadota; class Gammaproteobacteria; order GRL18; family GRL18; genus GRL18. The sequence continues at coordinate 5,939 of JAHXIM010000182.1, forward strand.
AAGTACACTGATTCTGAATGGCTGCAGCTTTGTCACCATTTTCAATTAATGATAATAATTGCTGTTTAATAGCAGGATTTTTTACGGTAAGTTGGTTCTCTGAAGCAATCACACAATCAAGCTGACCTATAAATGAGCTATATACCCAATCAACTTGAAAATGCAGGATCGAACGTCTGAAAATTATCATTAATTCGAGTATCTTGTTGTGGTCTAATAGAACTGGATACTTTAATAAGAGATAATAACTATCAATTATTGAGGTGTCAAAATGGGACAGAAACGAACATACA
>JAHXIM010000168.1 GCA_025655635.1 gamma proteobacterium symbiont of Lucinoma myriamae
ATTAACACGATTAAGAACAATTGCTCATAAACAAATCCGAGAATTAAGGCGTGAACTTCCAGGTCACCTTTTATTTGATCACTATCAGAATGTACTGTTCAACACGAAAGCGAGGGAAAACGACACCAACAAAAACAGCAAACATATAAATCAGAAAAACTTTAAGAAAAAATATCGGCCAGCTGACGGCACCACCAAAGAACAGGCTCATAAAAATAACCACTTTAGCGATCGGAAAAATCACCCGGTTGGTCTGCATCAGAGCAAGATAAGACGAATGATACTCAGTCGGTGGTCCAATAGGAATTTCCTGAGGAGCCAGTACCACATCAAAAGGAGGGCGCATCACTGACCCCAGAAATGACAGCATCGCAGCAGCAACGGCTAAAGGATTGGTAAATAAGGTCCAGTTCAGAACACTGCCTTGCTGTGCCGCCACAATCTCAGTGATTGACAAAGTCTGATATTGTAAAGCAACCGAAAATACCGCAAGCGCCAGAGGTAGCTCAGCAGTGGTGACTTGTGATAAACCACGGCTGATACCAATAGCCGAATGCGGCGAACCACTTTCTGCAGCACCCAGTGCCATACCCAAAGTACCGAAAAAGATAAAATACAACGCAAGGATCAAATCCCCGGCAAAGGAAAAGTTAGAGAACATCGGTGAGCCGTATATCACCGGCACAAATAATAACAGGCCGACACCTCCGGTTAATCTGAACACAGGCCCCAGATAAAACATCACACCATGGGTAATAGAACTGCGCAGACCATAATTTTTAATCAGATCCAAATAATACTGATAAATAGGAATACCATGGCGGCGCCCTACCCTGGCAGCAATTTTGGCCCCGAATGCATTCATTATCAAACCGAAGTTGATGACAATAAACAAGGTTAATAGCGCATAAGGTATCTGTATACATTCAAACTGCATCTTTTATTACCATAGCTAAAACTCCATTTTGAAAAGATAAACAATAACGACAAAAGCCAGCAACTGAATGGCATAAGTTTGTCCATTACCCGTGTAAAAGCGACGACCCAGATCAGCCACAGTATGCAGAAATTCGGTCACACTCTCCCAGAAACGCGTTACAAAGGGCTGTATCAAAAAGCCCAGTGCTTTACGATAAGGGGCAAAGAAGTTCCAGGCAAAAAGCGTGGCAAAAATCACCGCTACAACAATCATAATTGACACAGGACTCCAGTAGCCATAATTACTGGTAATGGTGAAGCCTTCCCAGTTCAGTCCATTATTAACAAAAAATGGATTCAAATAAGCATCAACATGACGTAAAGCCAGCCCTGGAACGACTGCAAAAATCATCAAAGCGGCAATATAGATCATCTGCGGCAGTAAAATCCAGAAAGGTGCCTCTTTGATCTGACGATGCTCATCTTTGAGCTGACCAAGAAATATGGTATGAATCAGACGAAACAGGTAAAGAAAAGCGATTGGCCCTGAAATAAAGATAAGCATCATAGGCAATCTGTATTCAGATGCCATAATAGCATTGTAGAAAATCCAGCGCCCACCAAAACCAGACAAAGGCGGTACACCTGATACCGCAATAATACCAATCAGCACGGCAATAAATGACAAGGGCATCAGTGCAATCAGTCCACCCATTTTATACATTTCACGTGTACCGGTACGTTTTGCAATACCGCCAATAGAGAGGAACAACATTGATTTATAAATATAGTGATTAATAACAAACATCAACGCCATTAACCAGCCCAGTTGATTCATTAATGCCAGACCAAATAAGGCATAGCCCATTTGACCAATTGAGGAATAGGCTAACAGGCGTTTAGCATCTTCCTGAAAGACGGCCATTATATTCCCTAAAAATGCTGAAATAGCGCCCATCCAGAGCATAAGATAAGTCAGCTCAACGCCATAGGGCTGCTGTTTGCCCATATTCATGAGCAATACCATAATACCAAACAGACCTGCTTTTAGAAAGATGCCTGAAACCATAGGAGAAACATCGGTTTCGGCTTCAGCATGAGCACCGGGAAGCCAGATATGTACACCAATGGCAGCTGTTTTTGTCATAAAACCAATTGCCAGCAACAGGAACACCCAGGGAGCAACAGGTGCTGCCACCTGACTTAATGACTGCAATGCAAATGGCGCTGTACTCTGTGCCGCCAGGGCAAAACCAGTCAGAATGAGAAAAGCACCTCCAAGAGAGAATATAATATAGGACAGCGCATGAGGCTGTGAATGTTTGCCCCGGATAATTAAAAAGTAAGAGCCTATAGTGAGAAATTCCCAGGCAGCAAAAAAATGAAATGAATCTTTAGCGAGAATCAGCATAATTAAGCCGCTAAACATCAGCATGGCAGAGGGATAAAAACCGATTCTGCGCCCATGAACATGATAACTTGCCAGCAAAATGATGGCACCACCGAGTAGAAAAATAATAGCAAAGATAAGCTGCAATGGATCATATGCCGGATAAGTAATAACGAAATAAGCCGTCATTCCGGCAATTGCCAGAGTATTCTTAATCCATGCAGGCAGCCAGTCTAACAATAAAAAGCTTAATGCAAACAATAACGGTAAGGCATGCAGCAGATTACCATAGCGGGACAGCTCACCCCACAAATAGGCCAGAGACCAGCCGATAAGTGCAGTGGACAGAACGACGACTAATTTATGAGACTGCAGAAACAGCATCTGAGAGTCCTGTTCACCCTCACCTTTTTCCCCTTTAAGCACATCAGGGGCAGCAAAAAACAAAAACATCACTGATGCCAGCAGGCTGATTAAACCTGCCGCCAGTATGGCGATGGAAATTTGTTTCACTTTTATGGCAACAAAGGCTGAACCAATCATTGCAGCAGCAAATAACAGAGTCAGTGCCGGCATTAATTCAATCATGATTTCTCCTCTATTTCTATGTCAGAAAGCGCTTTTTCAGACGGCTCTTTTTTTTCAGAAGAAAGCTTTTCTGGTTTATCTTCTTCTGATAAAGAATCAGCAAGTAAATCAACGGTTGTTTGTGATGAGGTCTCAATACCGCGACGATGAGCAGCACGAGCAAGCACTGTGAAGAAAGCGGATTAGTAAAAAGCAGAAACAAACCTATCAGCAATAGTTTAAATCCCCATTCAGGATGTAAAAAAGCAGTACCGGCAAGGATTAATATCGTACCCAGTGTTGTGGTCTTGGCACCCGCCTGGATACGATTAAACAGATCGGGCATACGCCATAGTCCCAGACCACCTAATAATAGAAAAGCAGCACCGGCAACCAGCAGCAATCCACCCATCATATCAAGCAGTGATTCCATTAAAAGCGTCCCTCAAGATAACGGGCAATAGCAATCACACCGAGAAAAGAAAGCAGCGCATAGACCAGAGCAACATCAAGATAAATACCCCGTTTTTCAATCAGCGCACTAAGCACAATAAAAGTAATTGAGACTACGGTCAGCACATCAAAAGCAATGACCCGATCAAAGGTGGACGGCCCCTTAATAAATCTAAACAATGCGAATAAAAATGCGATGCCTGTCAATATAGCAGCAAGAGCAATCAGTGCTTCAACCATACATTACCTCAAGATAAGATTCGAAGCCGGCAACAATCTGAGCTGTTGCCTCATCAATATCGGTTGATTCCACGGTAACGCAGTGAACATAAATCCATTCACCTTCAATTTCCATAGTCAGGGTTCCGGGAGTCAGAGTAATAGAGTTAGCCAGCATGAGTCTACCCATCTTACTTTTGAGTTTGGTACGGACTTTAACGATACCCGGCTTAATTGGCAGTGAGGGTGAGAGAACAATAGCTGCCAGTCTGAAATTTGCCTTAATCAGTTCTTTAAAGAAGTAAATATAATAGAGTATGCCTGCAGCAAAGGCTTGCGGTGTAGCACGAAACTCAGTAAAAAAAGACAGGCCGCTGCAAAATAGAATGGTGATGATCAATGAAACAAGAATACCAATAATAAGACTATCAGCGGCTAATGTTCCATTTAGCATTATCCAGAAAAGTAACAGAGTCGCAAACAGCACGGCTCTATCACGCATTTTAGGTTTTAATTCAGTTTTACTAGACAACAACGACTCTCCATATCAGACCAATTAAACTATAGTGAATTTTTTAAGACAGGACAAACAGAAATTGGAGGCGACATTGTAAAATCATCCCCTGAGTAAAAAGATTATAATTTTACAATGTTACAAGTTTATTACAACCTAATTCAATTTTCTATCTTACTTATTTGAGCTGTTCTATGGTCTGTTATTGGGCATAGCGAATTGGAATGGCTGCATTAAACCTTCGATAATTTTTTCATCCCGCTTATAGATATCTTTAAAGAAAAGCACTTCACCATTCTCATTTAAATACGCCGTAAAATAAAGCAATAATACCGGCACTGATTGAGGTAAATTAACATTTTGCAGCTTACCAGAATCTAATATTTCTTTAAAACTATCTTGATTCCATTGTTTACTGTCTTTTAATAAGAGCTCAACTAATTCAAAAGGGTTTTCAATACGTATGCAGCCTGAGCTAAAAGCCCGCTCTGCCTTTTTAAATTTAGACTGACTATGGGTATCATGCAGATAAACCATATGTTTATTAGGGAACATAAATTTAACTCGTCCCAAAGCATTAGAAGGGCCGGGTTCCTGTCGAATCATATAAGGAAAACCTTTTGCTGATATTGAAGACCAGTTCACATTATCAGGATTGATAATTTTTCCTTTAAAATCAAGCACACTCATATTTTTCTGTTTCAGATAATCACGATTTTTTTAAATTTTTGGTAAGACATCTTTACGCAAAATTGTTGGCGACACCGTCCAGGTCGGATTAAAAACCAGATATTTTATATCATCTCTAAAGACTGGTGTTTTTCGATATTCTTTACCCACCTGAGCACGTGATTTCCAAACCAGTTTATTATCTTTAACATAATAAACTTTAAAACCAGCAATATTAACTAAAACAAATTCTTCATCCAGATTCTGTTTAACCCACCGAATACGTTCAAGATTTGCTCGAATTTGATCAATGCGCTGTGCCACTGGAATGTTCATCGCTTCCAGTGTTCCCTTTCCTATAACACCATCTACTTCCAGATTATGACGTTGTTGAAAATGTTTAATACCTGCTTCAGTAGATTCATCATAAATATGAGCCTCTGGGTCAATAGTCTCTTTTTCAAGATCACCAGTGGCGTATAAACGCGCTTTAATTTGCGCAATTCTGGTGTCTGTCATTCCTGGCTTTATAGTTGTACCCGATGGCACAGACTGCCAACCACCAGCCTGTTGTATTTGACGGTACTGAGCTAAAGCCTTAATTAATCCCTGATAAAAAGGCCCTAAATTAATATTCTGTTTAAGAAACTTCTTTAATCTGTTGTCTGATTGCAGTATATAATTAATTTTGGCTACTGGATCTTTACTTAAAAAATCACGCCTTAAATTCCAGTCTGCATCAAGATTACCAGGAAAAACTTTACCAAAAATCAAATGATAGCCTAACCGAAGTAAGGCATCCGTTAATAAAATATCCAATTGAGCATCACGTACATCTGACTGTTTTAATCCCTTTTTTAGACGAGAATTTAATTCAGCTAAATGATAATCATCTGGAACAAGTCCTTGTTGATAACTCTCATTGATTGCTTTTAGCAAAGTTTCAACTAATGATTTTTTTCCACAGAAATTTATACTGATTATATTGATAGGTATTTCTTATAAAATCAGCCGAAGCAATTTCACTCTGACCAATCATTAATTTATTATTTTCTGTACTTTGTAATTGTTGCTCAAGAATATTTTGCTGCGCAGCATTAACACTACTTTGCAATAGAATCAAGGCAAACAAAAGTACTGCAAAGCATTTCAAAAAAAATTGGTTTATTAGTCTCATTTTTCTCATTCATTTTAGGGGTTATTATCAGAGTGTTTATTATCAATAACAATTGTATGAATTTTACAAACATGGAACTTATCAGGCTATAATTAGTCAAAGCAGTTGTATAAACAAGTATAGTCATAGACCTATGTTAAAACAAATACATTCATTAAAAAATAAAAACGAACCCATTCAAATATCCAAACGTATTCTGATGTGGTTACACTAACCAGGACACTCAATTTCATATAAACTAAATGAAATTGAGGATTAAAAAGTGAACAAGCAAGTAAAACGAAGCTA
>JAHXIM010000354.1:0-4624 GCA_025655635.1 gamma proteobacterium symbiont of Lucinoma myriamae
ACTTGAGTTATGCCTTAATCAAGTTGGAATGACGCATCTACAAGCACCTTTTTAAAACACTGTTGATTTAAAGGGGAACACTGATGATATACTCATTATTTTTTAGGGTTGCATCGACTTTATAATTAACCATTCATGGAACATAAGCATATTACCTGTTCATAATACTCTTGCCACTACACCATTAGGGATACTAATGCTGTAATATTCTTAAATTCATTACAATAGGATCAAATACCGGCTTCAATTTTTTTCTCATCAAACTACCAACCGCCGTACTATTTGCAATAGTTGGTGCCAATAAGGTTTGGGATGTTCTGCTTAAAAACAAGACTGCTTTTAACTGCTCAAGCAGATCAGGAACCTGAGCCTGTATTGCTTTAAGCTCAGCACTGCAATAGTTATTATTTTCTTCATGATAAATATCATTAACCAGTAGAGTCAGCGCATTAATATCAGTTTGCGGTTCACCATGAAGTGTTAACGCCAACTCATGATGCTGTAGTGTTTGTCCTAATTCAGGCTGATTAACATAGGCATAGCTTCTGATGCTTTCAAATAACGCACCAGCAATATCGTAGTTGGGGATACGCTTAAATGATGCTTCAGCCGTTTTTAGAAAAGTTTGCCCTGATTCACTAAGTAATTTACATAAGATTATGGCATAAGGATTATTTTCATTGAGCAGATCAGACAAGGTTTCTTTTATTTCCTGATAACGAGAATGTTCGGCAAGCTGTTCCGGCATATTATCAGGACGAATATCTAAAAATCCCACATAGAGTGTATTTTTACTTTTCGCTTTCTTCCACAAGTTCATCACTGCATCATCTGAAATCAAACCAGCCTGCAGCACAAGTCGTGCACTGATAAGCATATTCAAAGGATCTTCTTCAAAAGGCAAAAATTCAATTAAAAAATTCGCTAGTTCCTGACCAATTTCTGATTCAACAATTGCTGGTTTATTCAGCATACTGCGCGCATTATCAGCTGACTGTACTGCCCACCAGGCACTTTTAGCAATATCAGGCGTAATATCTTTATTGTTTACAACAGCGGTAACCGCTTCTTCTTCACCCAGTAACAACAGTTTATCTAAACTACTATTACGCAAATCTCCCATACGATTCCATTGAGAGATAAACATTGGAAATCCACCCGATACTCCCAATGCTTTTGTGGAAAGAAAATCTTTGACTTCTTTAATGTATTTTTCACTTCGTGTTGTTGGATTAAGCTGAATTTTTGCCTCACCCTTGTGAGTCAAGGCATAAACAATCAGCTTTCCTTCATCAATTCGTATGGCACTAACTTTTTGTGCCAGCAATACATTCAATCTTAAACTGTCTTCGTTGGATAAGGGCATTTCATTTACAATATTAAGTTAATTCAGTTGAATTCGTTGTCCCCAGGGAACCGGCGCTTTACCTTTCACTAACCAGATAACCGGGTATTGAGGTTCACTCAGGGGAAATTCACCTTCTGCATCGGTGAAGTAGACTAAGAGATCGGGGCACATCTCCTGTTTTTCAACCCAGTCAAATACCGGCGTAAAACGAGTACCTCCACCGCCTTTAAATTGAATGGGTAACTTCAGCTCATCCCATGGCTCAAATTCCCATGGGCCTTCATCGGTGACTTCTGTATCACAGGCATGCAAGGCAATTTTTGCGCGTACTTGTGCTTTAATTTGATCCACTTCGGAAAGAAATTCTTTAATTTCTTTAGTAGCAATTGAGCCGCTGATATCCAGTGCTACAACAATATTAACCATATGGCTGCGTAAACGGGGATAAATAGCCGGTTCACCACGACGGCTCGATGGCCGGGTATAACTATAATCTTCTCTTGCTGTGGCGCTCATATAACGCGCTAACAGCATACGCCAGGGTAATTGTGGCTGCAGCAGATGATCCACCAGACGAGCCATAGATTGACTGAGTTTACCTGCCTGAAGCGCTTGTTGTGCAGCCCCTGCTAAGCGTTGCTGCCATTGTGCACTGAGATTTTGAATCTCATCATTATTAGGCGTAGGCGGTGGTTCTTTTTGAGTGTCATCATCAGAGCCGCCTTGTTTAAAATCAGGTGATGGTTGTTCACTATCTCCTGATTGTCCCTTACCATTGTCACCATCATTTTGCTGCTGGCTATTGAGCTTTTTATTTTCTGTGTCTTTTGCATCACCCTGATCAGATTGTTCACCCTGATCTTGATCACCTTCATTATTATCCTGTCCCAATTCATTATCAGCATCATTTTCATTATCAGCTAATGTGGGATAAATTTCCTCAGCTGTCATACCGATATATTCACGCAGGTACATTATATGCGGCGGCGGCTTCAGACCATCTTCGATAAGGATAGGATTAATGGCAAAATCACAGGCCATGTCCCAGCGAAGTTTTACACGATGAGCACGACGGGAAAAATGCGACAAGGCACAATGCAAAGCCTCATGCGCCAAAGCGAACTGGGTTTCTTCAACACTAAGCTGTCCTATATACTCAGGATTGACATACAGTTTTTTCATATCCGTGTCAGTGGTTTTACACCACGAAGGATCCGCTGCGACGATGGGTAATCTGAGCACCAAAGCGCCGAGAAACGGCTTATCCAGGATAAGCCGGGTTCGGGCTGCACCCAGTTTATTTTCTATTACTTCATCCATACTGTGTTATCCATACAGCATGATATCAGCGATAGCATCAGCCCAGTTAGCAAATTCTTCAACAGCAAATAAATCTTCACCAATGGCTCTATGCATATCAGAAACCAACATAACACCCATTTCTTTTTGGCGAAAACTGGCTGCGTATTTAAGAATATTGGTATAGGTTTTATCCGCCTCTTCAGTATCTCTGGCACGAATGGCACGACCCACTAAAGCAGAAGCAACAGCATACTGCAGATCAATTTCTGTTGGCGTAGGTACTGTTTCACCATTAATAATGGCATCCAGATCTGGCATTTGATCCAGATTTGCAATAAAAGCATTTAGCTCAATACCCGCAGCCGGGCCAACACATGATTGTAAGGCACCAATAAATAATTCCGGGTGATCCGAAAATTTTTGTAAAGCATTATGCACAAATTCCCAGGTTCTTGGTGTTGGGAAGGCAACAGGATTGTGTGCAGGATCAAAATCAAATAATAAATCCGGACGAAAACGTAAAAAGGCAATGATTTTTTCATCAATACCATTTTTATACGCCCAGGCAACCCAGTCATCCAGATGGATATCAAATTCATAATGAGAAAAACGATTTGCCAGAGGCGCGGGCATACTATAAGTCACCCCTCTATCACCCTGACGGTTACCCGCCGCAAATATTGCCCAGCCATCAGGTATTTTATAATCACCCAGGCGACGATCTAAAATTAATTGATATGCTGCCGCTGACACACTGGGCGGTGCCGAAGTGATCTCATCTAAAAACAGGATGCCTTCACTACCATGCTTATCCGCATCAGGCAGCATAGACGGCACTGCCCATTCCACCTTGTCACCATCTTTAAAAGGTATCCCGCGTAAATCACTGGGTTCCATTTGTGATAAGCGGATATCAATCAAGGTACGCTCATGCTTTTGTGCTACCTGTTGAACAAGCTGGGATTTTCCTACTCCAGGGGGGCCCCAAATCATTACCGGCGTATGATGCCCGGTTTGTGCCCCATTAAACTCTTGATCTAATACAACAAATAATTGTGAAGCTCTCATTCAATTCTCACTACTAACAACATAAAATGGTTTTAATTTTGTAATTACTCAGCCAGTTCTTAACAACTAAAATCCAGCCAGTTTAAGCAAACGTTCGGCTTCTTGAGGATTTTTTTCCACACCATTGCCTTCTTTATACATCATTGCCAAAGTGGTCATTGAGCCAATTAACCCGGCATCAACACCTTTAGTAAACCATTTAATAGCTTCCTCAGCATTTTTTTCAACACCCTCACCTTCCATATACATAAAGCCCATACCATGCCAGGCAAGCTCATAGTCCTGATCGGCTGATAGTTTCATCCATAGTGTCGCTGCTGTTTCATTACGGTGTATACCAAGGCCATTTTGATACATCACTGCCATACGGTGTTGCGCTTCAGGCACGCCTTTTTCAGCCAGAGGCGACAGCAACTGCACTGCTCTGGTAAAGTGTTTGTCTTCCAGTGCCTTAAGACCGCTGTTTAAGTCCATTATTTCTTCTTCATTTAATTGCATAATCACCTCTGTTTACAAGAATTCTCATTATACCTTACTATTTTACTTGGTTATTATATATTTAATAACCTTTATTTTCAATATTGACAAGATTTATTTCCAGTCCTATCCCATAGAGATATACCGCTAAACTCAGGCAATAAAGTATACTCACTTTCTAATTGACTACCATGTTTAGCTTATCAATTTAATAACCCGTTAGACAATTGATTTTCATAAAAAGTCTGTGTGAAACTGGAAATTGATATTAAAATCGTTTAATATAAGCAGATTATTATTTTGTCACAGTCTGCTTTGATTATTTTATTCTTTCTAATGAAAAATAGTATTGAAAGAATTAGATTTAAACTGACTTGTAAACTGACTTGTAAACTGACTTGTAAACTGACTTGTAAACTGACTTGTAAA
>JAHXIM010000354.1:4724-6183 GCA_025655635.1 gamma proteobacterium symbiont of Lucinoma myriamae
TAAACTGACTTGTAAACTGACTTGTAAACTGACTTGTAAACTGACTTGTAAACTGACTTGTAAAACCAAGGAAAAACCTATGAACCAAGAATATCATGATTATACTGTGAAAATGGAATCTGAAGGCGTTAACCCAGAATATATCCAAGGCTGGCAAGGCGGTTACGTATGTAACCCAGAACGTGAAGAACAACGTGTTACTGAAGCATATACAGCAGGCTATGAAGATGGTCTGGAAAAAAACACTGACGGTTCTGGTGATTGGAAATAATTTCCTTTTAACACTGCTTTCACAAAAAAGTTTTCAATAAAAAAACCGGCAATTGCCGGTTTTTTTATTGTGATTAATTTTAAGCAATTATTGATGAAACATCTCTTGAATGATTCCTGTTGAAGCCCCTTTCTTCAGTTAACAGGAGTCAGCCAGTAAAGCCTGATGCTTGCTGCATTTCAATTTTTTCCTGTATTGTTCCACTACAAAATCCAATTAACTCTCTCAATTTGCCCGGTTCTTTCAAAGTAATGAGATCATCCTTAATCGAGATTAAATCCTGTTTTTTCAGACGAGAAAGAATTCGTGAAAATGTTTCTGGTGTGATAGACAAGCGTGAAGCAAGTAAAGACTTTGTTGATGATAGTTTAACCACAGACTGGCAAAACTGACCATTCTGATCACAACTCTTTTGAAGAAGATAATTCACCAGTCGGTATTGTGCGTCATGAATGGACAGGGCAACAATTTCCTGAGTTTGAGCTTTTAGCCGATTACTCATTACAGTCATCATGGCAAAGCAGGTGTCTCTTGAGAGGTATAATTGAGACTTAAATTTATCTAAATCAAAATAAAATACTTCTGTATTACAAGTCGCCCTGGCATTGACAGGATAATATTTACTTTCATTAAACATACAAGCTTCTGCAAATGTCTGATTAGGTTCAAAAATATTAATTATCTTTTCATTGCCGTCAAGTGAATGTTGATAATAAGTTATTTGTCCCGTACGCACTAAGAAAAAGTAATTGGCTTCATAAGAACATTCAAAAAGGATCTCATTCTTTTTTAAAGAAATTAATCCTGAATTATGTGCAATCAGCTGGAAACTTTCATCAGATAAACTATTAAATAGCTGATGTGTCCGTATTTCACTATGAAACAAAGAATTTAGTGCCAAAATAAAACCCCATACTTTTTTTCTCTGTATATCAAAGAAATCATTAAATGAATAGGAATATAGTAGCGTAAAAAAAAATACAATCAACATAAAACTGCATTATTATAATATTATAATATTATAATAATCAAGAGTAATTTAAAATGAGTTATCTATCATAAAAATCATAGCATCTATTCAACGTATTACTTTGAAAAACTGATGTGGTTACACTAACCAGGACACTCAATTTCATATAAACTAAATGAAATTGAGGATTAAAAAGTGAACAAGCAAGTAAAACGAAG
>JAHXIM010000331.1 GCA_025655635.1 gamma proteobacterium symbiont of Lucinoma myriamae
TGTAGTTTCATCGTTTGTATTCCTTATCATTGAACTTTGAGCGGTTCTCAGATAAAGATACTTACGATGAATCCCGTATTTGTCAAACTTTTATAGTCACCCCAGCAGAGCCGGGGGATTACCTTCTGTTAATTTATTTTTATAAATTTACTCAATAAATCCCATTATGTTATTAACAAATAACATAATGGTTTAACACTTATCGCTACTGGCTTTAAGCGCCGATTTGGGCCATTACTTCAGCAGCAAAATCTTCTGACTTCTTCTCCATACCTTCACCAACTTCCAGGCGGGTAAAGCCTAAGACAGTTGCATCGGCATTTTTTACCAGTTTTTCAACGGTAATATCAGGATCTTTAACAAATGCCTGACCCATTAAAGTATTGTCTTTAATGAAGCGCCTGATCTTGCCTTCAACAATCTTTTCGATGATGTTTTCTGGTTTGCCGCTATTAGCCGCTTCTGCTGCTGCAATTTCTTTCTCTTTAGCTAGTTCAGCTTGATCAAGAGAAGACTCATCAAGACCCTTAGGATTACTTGCAGCAACGTGCATAGCAACATCTTTGATCAATTCTGCATTACCATCTTGCATATCAACTACAACACCAATTTTGGTGCCGTGCAGATAAGCACCTAGCTGACCCTCTGTTTCAAAAGTAACAAAACGGCGCACCGACATGTTTTCGCCAATTTTCGCAATCATAGTTTTTAAAACAGTATTAATGTCTTCAGGACCTTCTTCTAAAGGCATTGCTAATAGTGCTTCAACATCAGCAGGCGCATCAGCTAAAATACGTTTTGCAACTGCGCTGGCGAAATTACCAAATTCATCACCCATAGCAACGAAGTCAGTTTCGCAGTTAACTTCCAGCATAACACCTTTTTTAGCATCATCACTGAATTCAACAACAACTTTACCTTCAGCCGCAATACGACCGGCTTTTTTATCAGCCTTTGCTAAACCAGTTTTGCGCATCAGTTCGATTGCTGCTTCAATATCACCATCAGTTTCAACTAGTGATTTTTTGCATTCCATCATGCCCGCACCTGTGCGATCACGTAATTCTTTAACTAAAGAGGCGGTAATTGCCATTGTTTTTTTCCTCATGTAATTCAAAACCGGGCAGTCCCGACAATCTTAAAGTTGCCAGCCTACTGCCCGGGAATTTTGTTCTTTCTGATTTTTAGCACTTTTTATTAAAGCGGCTATTTATCTCTTGCTGCGACTATTTTAATACTGATTAAAATAGTCGTTTCTTAAAATAAAGATTAAGAGGCAGCAGCTTCAGAAGATTTATCTGAACCGTCAACTTCAACAAACTCGTCTGATACAACAGCTTGTGTATTAGCTGCTTTTGCATCAAGTACAGATTCTGCAGCTGTTTCAACATATAGGTTGATTGCACGAATCGCATCATCATTACCAGGAATGATATAATCAACACCATCTGCTTTATTGTTTGTATCAACTACGCCGATTACTGGGATACCAAGCTTATTCGCTTCTAGTACAGCAATTTTTTCATGGCCTACATCAACAATGAATACAGCTGAAGGCAGTGAGTTCATGTCTTTAATACCACCCAAACTTTTTTCTAATTTTTCCATTTCACGGGAATTCATTAGTGCTTCTTTTTTAGTCAGAGTATTAAAAGTACCATCTTCAGATGCTTTTTCTAAATACTTAAGGCGTTTAATGGATTGCTTAACTGTTTTAAAGTTAGTCAGCATACCACCTAACCAGCGATGGTTAACAAAAGGCATACCGCAACGCAGTGCCTGTTCCTTAATAGATTTACCCGCTGCACGTTTAGTACCAACAAATAAAATCTTGCCACGCTTAGCCGCAATCTGACCAACAAAGTTCATCGCATCGTTGAACATTGGTAGAGTGCTTTCTAAGTTAATTATATGAATTTTGTTACGATCACCAAAGATATATTGACCCATTTTCGGGTTCCAATAACGGGTCTGGTGACCAAAATGAACGCCTGCTTCAAGCATTTGACGCATTGTGACTTTTGCCATGATAAATTTCCTTAATATAAGGGTTAAATCTTCCCTGTATCCCATAAACCAACCTGATTTCTCATTATTAAGGCATTTAATGCTTCAGAATAATGTCCAGGCACCCAGATTTATGTGTCGATACAGAGTCGGAGTAGTAAAAAACCTTGCTCATAGTTACGTATAACAAGGCGTGCGTATTATTCCATAAAACAATGGAAACAACAATCTTTGTTTCCATTCTATTTTAAGTTTTTAATGTCTATTGGGTGCGCTGTCAACTGGGCAGGATTTGACTTGATATATTCATCACAGTAATAAAAATATCGGTTAATTTTGTAGTTAAAAAGGTATAATGCTCAACTTATCTTTTTAGAGCCAGTTAAACAGCTCTCCTATTTTATAAAAAAGAAAGCATAATCCATGAGCATTACGATAAAAACACCTGAAGAAATTACAAAAATGCGTATCGCCGGCAAACTTGCCGCTGAAGTGCTGCAAATGATTGAACCTTATGTTAAGCCCGGTATTACTACCGATGAGCTTGATAAGATATGTCATGATTATATTGTTAATGAGCAGCAGGCAGTCCCGGCACCACTCAATTATCATGGTTTTCCCAAATCAATCTGTACTTCTGTCAATAATCAAATCTGCCATGGTATCCCCAGTGATAAAAAGCTTAAAAATGGTGATATTATTAATATTGATATTACCGTAATTAAGGACGGTTATCATGGTGATACCAGCAAAATGTTTCTAATCGGCAAACCCTCAATTCTTGCTGAACGTCTTTGCCGAATCAGCCATGAATGCTTATTCACTGGAATAGAAATGGTAAAGCCGGGTATTCATCTGGGTGATATTGGTCATGCCATTGCTAAACATGCAGAAGATAATAATTTTTCTGTGGTAAGAGAATATTGCGGTCATGGTATTGGTGCTAACTTTCATGAAGATCCTCAAGTGCTGCATTATGGTAAGCCCGGCAGTAAAGAAATGCTTGAAGAAGGTATGACTTTTACCACTGAACCTATGATCAATGCCGGTAGACGTCAAATTCGAGTATTACCCGATAAATGGACTGTGGTTACAAAAGATCGCAGCTTATCAGCGCAATGGGAACATACTCTTCTGGTCACTGCTGACGGTTATGAAATTTTAACGCTTCGCGATGAAGAGCGATAAAATAAAAATATTTATTAATAAGCCTATGGTCACTTACTTTTTGTAAACTATATGCTGAGTGGTTACAAACAAAATAAGGATTCAGACATCTGATGCAATTAGTTATTCCACCTTCATTAGAGCTGCTATTTGATTTCAGCGAACTGGAAGCCGAACTGGCTGAAAGTAAAACACCTTTATTACCATTAAAAAAAGCAGTTAAGTCAATTTATGAAAAACAGATAGAGCAATTTCAAAATAAACAGAATATTGTTCATCTGATCAAAGAACGTTCACAGGCCATTGATATTATATTATCCATGGCCTGGTCTTATTATAATCTGGGTGAAAATGCAGCACTCTTAGCCGTTGGCGGTTATGGTCGTGGTGAACTGCATCCTTATAGTGATGTGGATTTACTCTTATTACATGATGCAGAACATGATCTGGAAGATGAATCAGGTGCAAATAAAGAATTTGTTGATAATCTGCATTTTTTTATTGCCTTGCTCTGGGATATTGGTTTGGAAATCGGCCATAGTGTGCGCACAGTAGATGAATGTATAAAAGAAGCTGAAAATGACATTACCATTATCAGCAATCTAATGGAGTCACGCCTGATCACTGGCGATAAAACACTTTATGAACAGCTCTCCAGCCAATTAGGCCCAGAAAACATCTGGCCGACTAAAGATTTTACTGCCGCTAAAATTCAGGAAAAAAATAAACGTTATCTTAAATTCAACGAAACGGCATACAATCTGGAGCCCAATATTAAGGAAGGTCCCGGCGGCTTACGTGATATACAGATCATCGGCTGGGTTGCCAAACGACACTTTGGTGTTGAAAGTTTAAAAGATCTGGTCGGACATAATTTTTTAACCCTGAATGAATATGAGCAGTTGGAACAGGGACAAAATTTTCTCTGGAAGATCCGCTTCGCATTACATGTTTTATGTAAACGTCATGAAGAACGTTTATTATTTGATTACCAAAGAGAATTAGCTCAACAATTCGGCTATACCGACTGTGAAGGGAAATTAGCTGTTGAAAGTTTTATGGCGGATTATTACCAGAATGTCATGGAGTTAGAACGCCTGAATGAAATGTTATTACAATATTTTCAGGAAGTCATTATTTTCAGTGACAGTGATGCCAAACCCATAAAAATTAATCGCCGTTTCATTAACTATAAGGGTTATATAGCAGCAACTAATCAAAGTATTTTTAGAAACTACCCTTTTGCACTATTAGAAATCTTTCTTATGCTATGTCAGGATCCTGAACTTAAAGGTGTCAGGGCAAGTACCATCCGCCTGATCCGGGCACATTGTTATCTGATTGATGACAGTTTTCGTAAAGATCTGCGTTGCCGTACTCTGTTTATGGAGATTTTACGCCAGCCCTTTGGTATCACTCATGAAATGAGACGTATGAATCGTTATGGTGTTCTGGCAGCCTATATTCCTGAATTTAAACAAATTGTGGGGCAAATGCAGCATGATTTGTATCATGCTTATACAGTCGATGAACACACCTTAAAAGTGCTTCGTAATGCCCGTCGTCTATTTGTCCCCGAACATGCTCATGAATTACCTCTGGCAAGTAAAGTTGCCCATTATCTCCCTAAGCCAGAACTCTTATATCTGGCAGCATTATTTCATGATATAGGTAAAGGTCGAGGCGGCCGTCATGAAGAATTAGGTGCCATTGATGCAGAGCAATTTTGTCAATTACACGATTTGAATCTCAGAGATACCCGCCTTGTCAGCTGGTTAGTACGCAATCATTTAATCATGTCTATGACAGCACAACGTAAAGATATCAACGATCCTGCCGTTATCCATGAATTTGCTTTACTTGTTGGCGAAAGTCAGTATCTGGATTATCTCTATATGCTAACTGTGTCTGATATCCGGGCAACCAGTCCTAAAGTATGGAACAGCTGGAAAGACTCTTTATTAACTCAACTCTATAATTTAACCAAAATTGCCTTAAATAAAGGCCTGGAAAATCCTCTGCAGCATGATGAATGCATTAAAGACTGCAAAGCAATTGCATTAGGGAAGTTACTCGATAATCATTATTCTCAGGAAAACATTACACAACTCTGGTCATCTTTACCCAAAGAATATTTCATCAAGTTTCAAGTAGAAGAAATTATCTGGCAAACTGAAACGATCCTGGATGTTTATAAACAAGATCCTGAACGGATACTGTGCACACCTGATCTCACCTCAAAAAAACCCATTATTCTTATTAAACCCCATGAAGAACGCGGTGGTACAGAAATCTTTATTTATACCCTGGAAGTCGATCATCTGTTTGCCATGGTTACAGCAACACTTTCACAACTACTGCTTGAAGTCACCGAGGCTAAAACAGTGACATCATCCAATGGTTGCACCTATCATACCTATTTTGTACTTGAGGGTGACGGTTCTATAGTAACGGATAATGAGCGAATAGAAACGATAAAACAAACACTTGAAGAGAAGCTGTCCCAGGAGAAATTTGCATTTCCGGCACTTGCTCATAGACTAAGCCGAACTGAAAAACAATTTTCACATAAAACCACAGTACATTTTGATGAAGACTTAGAAAATAATCAGACACTCATGACCATTACAGCATCAAACCGCCCTGCCCTGTTGTCTCATATAGGTCAGGCCTTAATTGAATGCCATGTCCATTTAGATAATGCTAAAATCTCAACTTTTGGTGAAAAAGTAGAGGATGTCTTTATCATTCGGGATGAGAATAAGCAAATAATTACCGACATCAAAAAGCAGGAAGCCATTCGCAGAGCGATTATACGACTCGTTGATGAAATGGAATAATTTAATATTTCGCATGAATCCACCCCACCAGTTATGAAATCAAGTACCAATGGGATGAAAGGTGAGAAAGAAGTATACCCAATCAACTTGAAAATGCAGGATCGAACGTCTGAAAATTATCATTAATTCGAGTATCTAATGATTTTCCAATTTCAGGTAAA
>JAHXIM010000208.1 GCA_025655635.1 gamma proteobacterium symbiont of Lucinoma myriamae
TTTGATCAGGAACAATTAAATTACAATTAATGTTGTACGATAATCTATCAATTCATGATGATTATCTTTTTTCAGGGTCGACTAATTAGCTGCAGCAGTAAAATAAAGTACTGTATCTTTACATTTTGTCAGTGTTGATACACCCACCCTGACAACTAAGTTAATTAATATAAAAGTATAAAAAGATGGATAATAAAACCGCTTCAAACCAAGATGAAGATCAAAATCAGGGTGAAAACACCGAACATTTGAATTCAGAAATACATTCAGAAAAAGTAAAATCGTCAAAGAGACGAGGTATTTATCTATTACCTAACTTACTAACCACAGGCGCACTTTTTGCCGGGTTTTATGCTGTTATTGCTGCGATGAATGGTCAATTTGAAAGTGCTGCTCTGGCTATTTTTATTGCTATGATACTGGATGGCCTGGACGGCCGTGTGGCACGAATGACCAATACACAAAGTGATTTTGGTGCAGAATATGACAGCTTATCTGATATGATTTCCTTTGGTATTGCTCCCGCTCTTATTATGTATACCTGGTCACTTTCATCTCTGGGTAAAATTGGCTGGATAGCCTCTTTTATTTATGTTGTCGGTGCAGCTCTTCGTCTGGCTCGTTTTAATACCCAATTAGGTAATGGCGATAAACGTTATTTTCAGGGACTTGCCAGTCCTGCTGCTGCCGGGTTTATTGTTGGTTTTGTCTGGTTATGTGCCGAAAATAAAATTTCTGGTAATAGTTTAAGTTATCTTGTGCTTCTATTCACTGTTGGCGCAGGTTTGTTGATGGTCAGTAATGTAAAGTATCGTAGTTTTAAAGATCTCGATCTAAAAAATAAAGTCCCTTTTGTCGGCATGTTAATAATGGTCTTGATTTTTATTACCATCGTTTACCAGCCGCCATTTGTTTTATTTTCTATTTTTGCTTTATATACCTTTTCTGGTTTATTTGGTTATTTAATCAGAAAATTAAGAAAAAAACCAACACAAGATAAAATAGAGTAATAGATAAATCTAAACTCTACTTAGCACTTTTTGCTTACAACTTATTTTAAAAAAGTTAGCTGGAACGAACACTATGCCTGATAAATTAATAATATTTGATACTACCTTGCGTGATGGTGAACAAAGCCCTGGTGCATCGATGACCAGAGAAGAAAAGATCCGCATTGCCAAAGTACTCGAACGCATGAAAGTTGATGTTATCGAAGCGGGCTTCCCCATTGCCAGTCCCGGCGACTTTGAATCAGTCAAAGGCGTTGCTGAGACAATAAAAGACAGTACCGTTTGTGGTCTTGCCCGAGCTCTGGATAAAGATATTGATCGAGCAGGAGAGGCACTAAAGGGTGCAAATTCTTCAAGAATTCATACCTTTATAGCGACTTCACCTATTCACATGGAAAAGAAATTGCGCATGTCACCTGATCAGGTGCTTGAGCAGGCGGTAGCTGCTGTTAAACGAGCACGTCAGCATACTGATAATGTTGAATTTTCACCAGAGGATGCAGGGCGTTCTGAACTGGATTTCTTATGTCGTATTATAGAAGCCGTTATTGATGCCGGTGCCACTACCATTAACATCCCTGATACGGTGGGATATAACATTCCTCATCAGTTTGGTTCTTTGTTGAATAACTTACTGACTAAGATCCCTAATTCAGATAAAGCCATTTTCTCAGTTCATTGTCACAATGATCTGGGCCTTGCTGTTGCTAATTCATTGTCTGCTGTATTAAATGGTGCACGTCAGGTTGAATGTACCATTAATGGCCTGGGTGAACGTGCCGGTAATGCCTCTTTAGAAGAAGTGGTTATGGCTGTCCGTACTCGTCAGGATGTTTTTACCTGTGATACGACACTCGATACCACACAAATAGTACCGGCTTCCCGCCTTGTAGCTGGTATTACCGGTTTCCCGGTACAGCCTAACAAAGCCATTGTCGGTGCTAATGCCTTTGCCCATGAGTCTGGCATTCATCAGGATGGTGTCCTTAAAAATCGTGAAACGTATGAGATCATGCTCGCAGAAGATGTAGGCTGGTCTGAAAATCACATTATTTTAGGTAAACATTCAGGTCGAAGTGCCTTAAAAAGCCGTTTAAAAGACTTAGGGATTGAATTTAAATCAGAAGAAGGTCTGAATCAGGCTTTTGCCCGATTCAAAGATCTTGCTGATAAAAAGCATGAAATATTTGATGATGATTTGCAGGCCCTGGTTTCTGAAACAACAACATCTTTTAAAAATGAATACATTAAATTAGTCTCTTTAAAAGTATGCTCCGAAACGGGTGAAACACCTAATGCCACTTTAACTTTGAATGTTGATGGTCGAGAAGAGACTGCTGATTCAGAAGGCAGTGGAGTAGTTGATGCAGCATTTAAAGCCATTGAAAAAATAGTGATTAGTAATGCTGAATTAAAATTATATTCTGTTAATAATATTACCAGCGGTACTGATGCATTAGGTGATGTCACCGTACGACTTGAAAAATCAAAGCGTGTTGTTAATGGACAGGGTGCAGACACAGACATTGTTATTGCTTCGGTAAAATCCTATATCAATGCATTAAACAAGCTTATCCAGGCAAATGAGCGGGCACATCCTCAGCTTTAGCCTGTTATTAGTATGAATAATAGTTTAAGACAACAATATCTTGATGCAATCGGAATCCAAAGCTGGAAATTAAATACTGCTTTGGATGATTCCACTGAAACTGAGACAGTTCATCCAGCTGATGAGCTCATATCAGAACCAGAAGCATTGTTAGCTCAAGAGCCTCAGCCATATCAGGAGCCTCAGCTATATAAAGACCCTCAGGCTGATCCTGAAACACAGCAGTCTGTTATAAGATCTAAATCTGTATCCTCTAATCAGTATACAGATAGTGAAAAATCTAAAGTTGCCCCTGTTGTTTTAAATAACGAGGCAACAATAATTCAAGTCAATGATAGTACTCATAATGAGTCGCAGTCTGAATTAATTCAGTCGATCAATCATTGTAAGAAATGTACATCACGCAATACACGCCTTAATGCTATTGCCGGGCAGGGTAGTGATACGGCTTCTGTTTTTATTATCAGTGGTGCGCCCAATGCACAAGAAGATCGATTGGGACACTATCTTGTGGGGCAATCACAGTCACTTTTTCAAGCTATGCTCAATAGTGTCGGCTTTATTAATAATTATTTTTTTACCGGTTTAATTAAATGCTACTCGCTGTCCAGTTTTCGATTTAGTGAACAGGATATTGAAAATTGCAGGCCCTATCTGCACTCACAAATAATGCAGATCAATCCTTCCGTTTTATTTGTTCTAGGCGCTGCAGAGGCACAAACACTGTTAAATTCAAGTCAAAGCTTCAATGAACTGCGTGGTAAAATTCATCATGTAATGATTAACGATACAGATTATTCAGTGATAGTCAGTTATCATCCGGCTTATTTATTACGTAATCCATTGTATAAGAAAGAGTCACTTAACGATTTGATTATGGTAAAAAACCTTATTAAATGAGTGAAGACAACTATAATCCAGACAAGAATAATACAGGCAAGAATACCTTTGCTGATAGTGTTCGTTTAATGACTCAGTTTGATTTGCAACCAGTGATGGCTATAGAAAATGAAGCCTATGAATTTCCCTGGACTCCGGGAATTATGTCTGACTGCCTCACGTGCGGCTACTATTGTTACGTTTATGAAGTGGATTGCGAAGTACGCGGCTATTTAATTTTCAGCACGGTACTTGATGAAATGCATTTATTAAATATTTGTATTGACACTGTTTATCAAAATAAAGGATATGGTAATCAGTTTATAAACTGGCTGATCAATTTTGCTCGTGATAACGGTACTAAAACACTTTATCTGGAAGTCAGAGTATCTAATCATGCGGCAATACATCTATATCAAAATTTAGGCTTTAATGAAATAGGTCTCAGACCCGACTATTATCCCGCCAAAAATGGAAAAGAAGACGCACAACTATTTGCCTGCGAGCTGGCATGGAGTTGATGTTTTAATTTGAAAAACTTTTATGTAACTATTTTTTCATAAATAGTTACATAGACTTTAATCTGGATTTATTATAATGAGTGAATTTTTAGATGAAATAAGACGCAGACGTACCTTTGCTATTATTTCACACCCTGATGCAGGTAAGACAACATTAACTGAGAAACTTCTATTATACGGGGGTGCTATTCAAATGGCTGGTACTGTCAAAGGTCGAAAAGCGGCCAGACATGCTACCTCAGACTGGATGGATATGGAAAAAGAACGTGGTATTTCTGTAACTTCATCGGTTATGCAGTTTCCTTACAAAGACTGTATTATCAACCTGCTGGACACGCCGGGACATGAAGATTTTTCTGAAGATACCTATCGCACATTAACGGCTGTTGATTCAGCATTAATGGTGATCGATGTTGCTAAGGGTGTTGAGCAACGTACGGTTAAATTAATGGAAGTGTGTCGATTGCGTGACACTCCAATTCTGACATTCATTAATAAGCTTGATCGGGAAGGGCGTGATCCCATTGATCTGATGGATGAAGTTGAAGATGTTCTGAAGATTGCCTGCGCACCAATAACCTGGCCAATAGGTATGGGCAAGCGTTTTAAAGGCGTTTATCACCTATACAACGACAAAGTTCACATGTTCAGTGCCACTCATGGTGGTAAGATTCAGTCCGGAGAAATTATTGAAGGTCTGGATAATCCCAGGCTGGATGAATTAATCGGTGATATGGCAGAAGAATTGCGTGAAGAAGTAGAACTTGTTCGTGGTGCCAGCAATGAGTTTGATTTAGAGCTTTTCCTTGCTGGTGAGTTAACTCCTGTATTTTACGGCTCAGCAATTAATAACTTTGGTGTTGATGAAATGCTTGAGGCTTTTGTTGATTATGCACCTGCACCACAAGATAGAGATACCACTTCGAGAAACATTGCTGCTAGTGAAGATAAAATGACTGGTTTTGTATTTAAAATACAGGCCAATATGGATCCCCAACATCGGGATCGTGTAGCCTTTATGAGAATTTGTTCAGGACAATATATAAAAGGCATGAAAATGCGTCATGTTCGAATCAATAAAGACATACAAATTGCCAATGCCATTACCTTTATGGCACAGGATCGCAGTCATGTAGAAACTGCATATTCAGGTGATATTATTGGCCTGCATAATCATGGCACAATTCGTATTGGTGACACCTTTACTCAAGGCGAAGAATTAAAATTTACCGGTATACCCAACTTCGCACCGGAATTATTCAGACGTGCTCGTTTAAATGATCCATTGCGTATGAAAGCCTTAATGAAAGGACTTGAACAATTAAGTGAAGAGGGTGCAACGCAATTGTTTAAACCTCTTAATAACAATGATTTAATCCTTGGTGCAGTGGGTATTCTTCAGTTCGATGTTGTTAAAGAGCGTCTTAAGGGTGAATATAAAGTAGATTGTAATTTTGAGCCAGTAAATGTACAAACTGCTCGTTGGGTGGTTTGTGATGACGAAGTCAAACTGGCGGATTTTAAAAAGAAGCTTAGTGATAATCTGGCTATTGATGGTGGTGGTGATTTAACTTATATTGCACCCACTAGAGTTAATCTGAATCTAACGATGGAAAGATGGCCTGAAATTCAATTTTTACAAACTCGTGAGCACTAATCTTAAGATTCAATTACGGCTAAATGAGGCTAAGGGTTAGCCGTAATTGTTTCTTAAATTGATTATGTTAAAATCACTCACTATAAAATTTATTGGAGAAAAATCTTTATGTCAATCGAACGCGGTCTTTTTTTATTAGCAAGTATCATGGTTATTGCCAGCACTATACTTGATATAGTTTTTCCAAATGGCTACTGGCAGTGGTTTACATTATTTGTCGGTGCGAACATGTTACAAAGTATATTTACTGGATTTTGCCCACCAAAGTTTTTATTTAAAAAATTAGGTATGAAAACCGAAGCCGAATTGTGTCAGATGAAATAATACACTCATTATTTTATTCAGCCTTATCAAACCCCATAAAAACCACTTTTATGGGGTTTTTCTTTTTGTGTACGCCCGTCATGGGCATAAACTAATGGGGTGTAAGTCCCCTGTAGGAGGATCACCGCTATGTAAATTGTATCCAACCATTT
>JAHXIM010000323.1 GCA_025655635.1 gamma proteobacterium symbiont of Lucinoma myriamae
ATAACATTTCTGGTCGATCTGGTCACTCAAAAATAGGGATAATTCCTTACATTTCAAATAGATAATATGTTTTTCAGGGCTGACTAATTAGGGTGTTTTGTAAATTCATTTGATCAATCACACCGGGGTAACTGGTTGCTGATTTACCTTCGAGCAGTTTTGCATTGGCTAAAATTTTAGGGGCGGCACAAATAGCTGCCGTATATTTCCCCTCTCCTGCCATTTTTTTAATAAGCTTTGAATTCGCGGGTCATTATCAAGATGATCAGCACCAGGAAGACCACCGGGCAACACCAGCATATCAAAATCAATTAATATAGCCTGATCCAGTGTAGTATCAGGGATCAAAACCACACCACGACTGGCAACAACAGGATTAATTTCAGTGCCGTTATCAAGACTCGCTGTGGTAACTGAAATATCAGCACGGCGTAATAGATCAATAATGGTGACCGCTTCTAACTCTTCACAGCCTGGTGCAATGGGAACAAGGACATTGGCCATAATTATTACCTCCTGTTGTTGATTTCTTCAATTAATGCTTTTCTTCAGGTGAACGCTTGACCCTGATTGTGTTAGTGATTTGCTATTATTCCACTTATTTTTCTGTTTGGCTTGAGCTATCAGTTTCTGCTGTTGTATGAGTTGAGACACTGGCAGCAATTGTATTCCAGCCGCTTTAAGCTGTGGAATATATTCTTCCAACACATCCAGTGTTTCTGGAAAAGGATGACCAATAGCCACTGCTGAGCCATTTTTTTTAGCTAAATTTATTAATCGCTTAAATTGAAACTCAATAGCAGGACGATTAAGCTCATGATCTAAGAAGACATTACGCCGGGTATTTTTAATCTGGTATTGATTGGCAGTTTGCTCGGCAACGGTTTTAACTGTGGTACGGCTATCAACAAAATACAGATCTGTCTTAACCAGCTCGTCCATAAGCCATTGCATAGAATTAGACTGACTGGTGATTAAACTCCCCATATGATTGTTAACTCCCTTAAGATAGGGAATTGAACGAATACTATCAAGCAGCGATTGCTTAAATTCCTGCTCAGTCATGTCACTGGTCAATGCTCCAGGCCCTAAATAAAATGTTTCCATCAAAGCCTGCATAGGCAGGTGTAACATAATATCCTTACCATGGGAGTGGACCGTTTCTGCCAGTGACTTAACATAAGGAGTATGAGGTAAAAAAGCAAAAGTCACTTGACCCGGTAAATTTATCGCACGCTGATCATGTTTATATTTATAGCCCAAATCATCAATAATTATTGCGATATAACCTTTAGTCGGTACATTTCCAGGCTCATCCACAGCCCAGCTTGTCGTTGCTAATAACATTGCTAATAAAAAAGCTGACAGGCTGGATAATAATATCAACATTACCAGCCTGCTGAACCCTATAAGATTATTCATCAATACCATTATTTTATCGTCTTTTGGGCATTAAGAATATTCAGACCCTTGAGCAAATTGAGTGCCTCATGAAGTGCATAGTCTGTTTTTTCTTTAGTTTCATCACCATTTTGATCTTTCTTTTGATCTAAGCCGTCTTTATTCTTAGACGACTCTTTTTTAGTTTTTTCGGCAGAAGACGATTTTGATTTTTTATGTTGTAAATGACCTTTTAAATCCGCTTCTTTAACCTGAGAAAAAAAGTCCTTTTCCTTTTCTTCCAGGCTGACATTAGCCAGTTTTATATCAGGTACAATACCTTCAGCCTGAATTGAACGGCCAGAGGGTGTGTAATAGCGTGCTGTCGTCAGTTTAATGGCTGTCAATTTAGTCAGTGGTTTAATCGTCTGCACCGATCCCTTACCAAAGGTATCTGAACCCATAATAATGGCGCGTTTGTGATCTTGTAATGCACCGGCAACAATCTCTGATGCGGAGGCTGAGCCGCCATTGACAAGCACAATAATGGGAGCACCATTCAGTGCATCACCCCGGGTAGCAGAAAATTTTAATTCAGAATCTTTGATTCGTCCCTGAGTATAAACAATTAATCCCTTATTAAGAAAAATATCGCTAACATCAACGGAACCATTTAATACGCCCCCGGGGTTATTTCTTAAGTCCAGAATCAACCCTTTAAGTACTTCTTTGTTATTCTCTTTGACTAATTTTTTCAGTGCTTTTTTAAGTTGTTCAGCAGTTCGGGCCTGAAAACTGGAAATTCTAATATAAGCAAAACTATCTTCCAGCAGACGTGACTTAACACTGGTCACTTTAATAAGGGCACGTTTTAAGGTAATTTTCAGCGGCCCTTCATGCCCCTCACGAATAATAGACAGTGTAATTTCAGTTCCCGGCTTACCGCGCATGAGTTTGACTGATTCATCCAGATCCATATCCTTGACAGGTTTACCATCAATACGAAAAATGAGATCACCAGGTAGAATTCCAGCACGTTGAGCAGGCGTGTCATCAATAGGAGAAATGACTTTAATCAGTCCATCTTCCATGCCCACTTCGATACCCAGACCACCAAACTCTCCTGAAGTACCTTCTTTTAAATATTTAAAGCTTTTTTCATCGAGATAGCTGGAATGCGGGTCAAGACCAGACATCATACCTTTAATGGCATTTTTTAAGATAGTTTTATCATCAACGACTTCAACATAATCACTTTTAATACTAGCAAAAGCATCTGTGAATTCTTTGAGTACCTCCAGAGGTAGAGGTTCAACTGCATTAACTGCAGGTTTTGCATTGACGGTACTAAGTGGCAAACTAAAAACGAGGCCTATTGATAAGGAAAATAGTACTGACAAATACTGTGCTTTAAACATCCACGACTCCAAAAATTAAGAACGTATCTTATACAGGGTAAAACAGAATATGAAGTAAACTTCAACTCTGCATAATACATTGACCGTTACAATTAATATTTTAAATAAATACAAATTTATGATTTACAAAAATAAACAACCATAGGCTTAACACTTGAAATTAAGAGGTATATACTAAATAGTTACCATATCATGTAAAAATATTAAAATCATCACTAAATAATTGTTCCTGGATGCGAATATTAAATGAATAATGCTCACTATTTGGGAACACTTATTTAGCCTGATTAAGGCCAATCACTAACTCCGTTGTTTTTTACACCAGCGTGATGGATTTGATGGTTTGCCATTATGACGAATTTCAAAATACAGCCCGACGCGTTTAAGTCCGCCACTACTGCCTACAGTAGCAATTATTTCATTTTTTTCAACCCAGTCCCCGACTTCTTTCAGCAGGGTTTGATTGTGACCATATAAGCTCATATAACCATCACCATGATCGATAATAGTAATCAAACCATAACCTCTTAACCAGTCTGAATAGGCAATTCGACCATGAGATATTGAATGAACAGGGGCACCTTCTCTGGCATTAATGATATTTCCCTGCCATTTTACCTTGCCGACACTACGCCAATGATCAAATAATTTTTTGACCTTACCTTTTGCCGGCCAGTAAAGCTTGCCACGCTGCCTGGAAAATGGTTTTTCTGTAGGCAGATTAGGAATGTCATCTAAAGCTTTCTTTAGCTTATTAATTAATAGTGACAGGTTTTTTTTATCTTTTAAAAGATCAGCCAGTTTTTTATCTTGTGAAACAATCTCTTTATTTAATTGAGCAACCAGAATATTACGCGCAGACTGTTTTTCTTGTAAAATCTGACTTTCCCGTTTAAGTTGAAACTGCTTATCTCGTAGAGTCTGACTGGTCAGTGCTATTTGCTGTTTATCTTCAACAATTCGCTGCAGCAGCTTGTTAACTTCCTGAATCTTCTCACTGCGTGCCTCATTAAAATAATCATAATAGGTCATTATACGGCTTATCGTAGCGGGGTTTTGCTGATTAAGCAGCAACTTTATGTATTCCTGACGGCCAATGGCATAACTGGCTTGTAATTGCCCTGATAATAACTGCTGTTGAAGGATTAATTGCTGGTTGTGCTGTGAGAGCTGTTTGTTGAGAACCAATAAACGCTTATCCAGAGTGACGGCTTGCTGCCGGGTAGTAAACAATTGACGAGCATTGTCGGCAATGCTTTGTTCTGCCTGTTGAATATCTTTATCTAATTGTGATTTTTCACTCTGCTGTTCTTTAAGTTTATTTTTCAGCGCAGAAATATCTTTGCGTAATTGCTGTAATTCCTGTTGCTTTAATTGCCCTTTTGACGAGGAGGCAAACGTATTACTGCTGGTGCTGAGGAGCAGTAAAATAAAGAGAATAGACAATCGAGGAGCAAATTGTGCTATTTTGGCCAAGGTTGCTATTAAACGGTTCAGAATGTTATTCGTCTTGAGTTTCAACATCTTCAGCAAGCGTCACTAAAGAGCGGCCATTCATCTCAGATGGTACTTCAATATCCATTAGATATAACATCGTCGGCGCAATATCAGATAAAGCTCCCGTTTCTGCCATAACAGCATCACGGCCAACATAGATAAAAGGTACGGGATTACAAGTATGGGCCGTATGAGCCTGACCTGTTTTCTCATCCAGCATTAATTCTGCATTGCCATGATCGGCCGTGATAAGCATCTCGCCTCCGGCTTTATGGATCGCCTTGACCACGTTTCCGATAAGACCATCCAATACTTCAATTGCCTCAATGGCTGCATTCTCGTTGCCGGTATGTCCTACCATATCAGGATTAGCAAAATTACAGATAATGACATCGTATTGTTCAGATTTAATGGCTTTAATTAATTTTTTTGATAATTCAGGCGCATTCATTTCAGGTTGCAGATCATAGGTCGCCACATCAGGTGAATTGACCAGGATACGATCTTCATCTTGAAATGGTTCTTCAATTCCACCATTAAAGAAAAAAGTGACATGAGCATATTTTTCTGTTTCAGCAATACGTAATTGACGTAAACCCAGCTTGGAAATGTATTCACCAAACACATTAGTCAAACGTTCAGCAGGGAAAGCCACAGGAATATCAAACTTTGATGAGTACTCAGTTAAACTGACAAATTCTGCCAGTTTGAAGTTACGCTCACGTTTAAATGCCTCAAAATTATCTTCAATAAAGGCGCGCGTGATCTGACGAGCACGATCAGAACGATAGTTCATGAAGAACATCACATCACCGTCTTCCATTTGAACAGGTTCTTTACCTTTAGGGACAATACAGGTTGATTTTACAAATTCATCCGTTTCACCGCGCTTATAAGCTTGAACCAGTGCATCTACTGCCGTTTCAGAAGTAAATTCAGCCTTGCCATTTGCCATAGCATCATAGCAATTTTTAACCCGTTCCCAGCGATGGTCACGATCCATTGAATAATAACGACCGACAATTGAAGCAAAACGGCCGCTGCCCAGCTCATTAAATACTTTCTGCATGGTCTTAAGTGATTCTTTAGCACTTTTTGGCGGTGTATCACGACCGTCAAGAAAGGCATGCAGATACACTTTTTTTACGCCGCGTTCAACGGCTAATTTAATCATCGCATGGATATGTTCTTCATGACTATGAACGCCGCCGGGAGAAAGTAAACCCATAATATGAATAGCTGAATTATTTTCCCGCGCCTTCTCAACAGCTTCTGTCAGCGTACAGTTAGTAAAAAAAGAACCTGTACGAACCGCCCTGCTGACACGAGTATATTCCTGATAAACCACTCGGCCGGAGCCAATATTAAGGTGCCCGACTTCTGAATTACCCATCTGCCCGGCAGGCAAGCCGACTTCTGCGCCCGAGGCTTTGATCAATGTATGGGGATTTTTTTTCCATAATTTATCAAACACAGGAGTGTCTGCTTCACTAATTGCATTGTGACTCGGATCTTCAGAGTATCCCCAGCCATCCAGAATGACGAGGGCAAGTGGTTTTGGTATTTTTGACATAAGCGGCTTAAAGTTAATCCATTTTCTACAGAAGATTTCTTGCTAAAATCTAATCAGGCAAGTAATTCGTTTCTATGACTCATCTATAATATTAAAAAAATTTAAATACAGTATACAATATGTGGTTAAAGCGTCTGTTTTTAAAGTCTTTTTATAAAGATAATAACTAAAAAACCATCAGTGTTCCCCTTTTAACTCAACCTCGGAACTAATCGGTTCATGAGAGCACTCATAAGGTTCGCCAAAGACTTACCTGTCATAAT